>CALMBD010000014.1 GCA_937861115.1 uncultured Bacteroidota bacterium
TACCGGCCATAACAAGATTTTTCTCCTTGTCCATTATCATGGCGTCGAAAGCATCAAACTTGTCCCCTCCGAAACTTTTTTCCCATATTCTGTTGCCGGTCTGATCCAGTCGCATCAGATAGCCATCGGCAAATTGTACCTGATCGACATTTTTTTCCCGTGTTCCCGCCAAAAAATACCCGAATGTGCCGGGCGAGAGTGCCTGAAAACCGACATAATATCCTGATGAATCACCGGCTGTGATTCTTGCGTTGGCGATGGTATCTCCTTCAGGGCTAATGGTACAGATCCAGATGTAATGGACGCTGATGGAAAAACCAATATTTCTTCCAGCCAGGAGAAACGATGAAGGGCTGTTTTCGATTTCAATAGCGGCCGAGAACCCCTGCCACATGTCATTTTCATCGTACAGTCTGTTGAAATAGGGCGCCTGGGCCTGGGATACAAGCGGGAAAGCGAACAACACGAACAATAGCAATACCGGATAACGGAACATGACGAAGCAATTGATGACATGCCCGGCGAGCCGGCTCGCCGGGCATGTATTGATTTAGTGAATAACAGAGAGTTTTTCCATTCTAATGACCTTACCATTGACGCTAAGCCTTACAAAATAGATTCCTGGGGGCCAGGATTCGATGGAGAAAAAATACCGGGCTGCCCCGGTATAGCCGGACAGTTCAAATTGTCGGACTTCCCGGCGGGTAATATCGATAACTTCCAAAACGGACTGATGAGTCGTTTCGGCTGACTTATCCTGATTTTAGTTTACAGTTTGTGTAAACCTATTTCAGGACAAGTCACCGGGATTATTCGGCGCGCCCTGTACCACGATACGGGTCCCTGCCGAAAAGAAAAATTGAAAGGATAGTGCTGAACAGTTGCAGTAAGGGGATTATATCAAAGTTCCCGGATTCAGGAATGTCGCGGTGGTGTGCTGCTGAAAAATCAAACGCCCGGCATGGATCGTATTTTCTCCTTCCTGCATCTATCATGAGGCCATATCCGGTTTTACTCCTTCACAAACGAAAGCACGCTCTGCCCCGCCTCCGTTCGAACCACCGCAAAATATATTCCGCCGGGCAAGGCATCTGATTGCACCGGCAAAAGGGCTTCTCCTTCCAGTTCCAGGCTCCAGAACAAGCCCGCCGGCGTGCCTGCGGCGTTGAATACCGTTACCTGCACGGAGGTGGCTTTTTCACTGAACAGGTACAATTCGCCTTCCTCCCGGATCACATTCGGGCGAAAGGCCGCATAGAAGTTGCCCATCCCGATCTTTACCGCTTTTGTATCCGAATAAGTACCGGTACCGTCAAAATCCGTTTGCCGAAGGCGGAAATAGTGTGTGCCTGCCGGAAGCCCCGGTACCCGGTATTCGTAACGCGCCGGCTGATCCGGTCCGCCTTTGCCGGGTACGAATCCGTCGGATTGCCAGGTGTTGCGGCCGGTGTCGTGCTGCACATCGAAACCGGCATTATCGATTTCACTCGCTGTTTCCCACTGCAACACGGCGTCGCTGCCCTCGGCGCGGACCTCAAATCGCGTCAGTTCGACGGGCAGGCCCACGGGCGCCAGGGCGACGTTGAGGGCGGTCAGTACGCCGTGGTTGAGCGTGGCCATCGTGTTGTGCGTCACATAGCCTGCCTTGGTGATCTGCACGTTAAAGGTGCCGGCTGCGAGTTGGCCCATTTTGTACAACCCGGAGGCGTTGCTGAGTTCGGTGAGGTTGGTCGCCAGTATCTTGACCTGTGCGCCGTTGATGGGGAATCCGGTGGAGATATCGGTGATCTGTCCCTCCAGGTAGCAGCCGCGCACGTAGTTGGGCGCCAGCACCCAGAGTTCGCCGTTGTTGGTACCCTGCGCGCTGATGACGGAGGCGACGATATTGCCCGAGGGCAGGTAGGGGTATACGCCCCAGCAACCCTGGAAACCGCTGCCCGCGCCATTGGGATAGGTGTCGTAGTTGCCTGTCTGGACCATATTGGCCGGCCGCGACACATCCACGATCGTAAAGCCGTCGCGGTACCAGGAGGTAACGGCGTAGTCATTGATAATGAATGTGTTGTGTACGATAGAGTTGCTGCCGGGGTTGCTCTGTATCTTGTCGAGCAGGGTGATGTTGTTCGGGTTGCTGATGTCGTACGAAGCGAGAAAAGAGTTGCTCACCTCATCGGTGGTGAACAGGGTATTGCCCGAGCGCCAGGTGTTGTGGGTAAACAGCCCGGGTGTTTGCTGGGTAGTCACCAATACGGGGTTGCTTTTGTTGGTCATGTTGACGATGGAGAAAAAACCGCCGTAAATATGCCCCGAGTACATGATATCGTTGTCGACAAAGCCGTCGTGCACGTAGTTGTGGTTGCTCCCGAAGTTGGAATTGAAATAGCCCACATAACTGGGATTGTAGGGGTCGGCGTTGAGGTTGAACACCAGTGCGCGCCCGGAAAACAGGTTGGTGCCGTAGAGGTACAGGTAGCCTTTTGTGACGTCGACATGCAGCGCATGCGCCCGGATGAGTTGGCCGTTGATGGCGCCGTTGCCGAAATAGGCGTGGAAGGTGAGGTTGTTGCCCGGCAACCCGTTCAGGTCGACCACCTGCAGGCCGCCGCCGCCCTCCGACACGACGTACGCGTAGTGCGAGTAGGTTTTGATCTCGCGCCAGTCGCTGGTGGGACCGGGTATCTGCACGATCTCGGTTGGGCTGGAAGGATTGGTCACATCCACGATGCTGAGGCCGTTTGCGGCGCCCACCAGGGCATATTCATTGCCGCCGGCGGCGTATCCCCAAATATTGGACAGGTGCTGGCCGGTATAGGTGAGTTTGGCGCTGAAGTCGACATTCAGGTTTTGGGCAAACAACGGCGTAGTCAGGGCAGACAGCAGAAAAAGAACCAGGTGACGCATCTTGAAAAATTTAATCGCAAAATACAAAGGCCTTGCCGACCCCGGTATTTAAAATCTTTGCCAAAGGCAGCAGATGCGCAAATGAACACAAACCTTCGAATGTTCACCCCGTACTGTCAAATTCTTTTTACACGGGTAAATTTTGAAGTATGGGATATCTGCCCCTACTTTTGCCGCCATGAACGCGATAAATACCGTTGTACTGTTCCATTCCCATCATCATTGCCCGCCAGGCAAGCGATGAGGTAATGGCGCATACGCGTCGAAGTGTTCACCGAAACCGGCTTGCTGCAAGATTGCTGCAAGCCGGTTTTGCTTTTTGTCCCACCCACTCACCCGCTGAAACATCATGTTACGCATTGCTATTCAAAAGTCCGGCCGGTTGTTCGACAACTCCTTCGCCCTCCTGCGCGACGCGGGCATCTCCCTGGGCAGCAACCCCTCCCGCCTGCTGCGCGCACAGGCCGACAATTTTCCGCTGGAAATCATCTTTCTGCGCGACGACGATATCCCGGAGTACGTGGAAGGGGGCGTCGCAGATGTGGGTATTGTCGGGGAAAATGTCGTCCTGGAAAAAAACAAATCGGTCGACCTGCTCGACCGCCTCGGTTTCGGCAGGTGCCGCATGAGTATTGCCATGCCCAAAAATGCCCACTACGAAAACGCGCGCAGCCTCGAAAACCTGCGCATCGCCACCTCTTACGTCCGGGTACTTTCCTCCTTTCTCGAACAACAAAACATCCGCGCCGACATCCATGAAATAAGCGGCGCGGTCGAGATCACGCCCTCGCTCGGCATGGCCGACGCCATTTTCGACATCGTGAGTACCGGCAGTACGCTGCTGGCCAACGGCCTGCGCGAGGTCGCGACGGTACTGGAGTCGGAGGCGGTGCTCATCGGGAATACCGCTTTGAAACCCGAAAAACAGGATATCCTCGACCGGTTGCTTTTCCGCCTGCACGCGAACCGGAATGCCCGCAGCAACCGATACATCCTGCTCAATGCGCCCAACGATAAACTGGACACGATCATCGCTATCATACCGGGCATGAAGAGCCCGACTATTCTGCCGCTGGCCAAGGAGGGCTGGAGCAGTCTGCACAGCGTCGTGCCCGAAAATGCCTTTTGGGACATCCTTGAACGCCTCAAGGCCGCCGGCGCCGAAGGCATACTCGTCGCCCCGATCGAACGCATGATCCTGTAAAAACCTGTTTCAACCTGTTGACCATGAATATTTTAAAGTACCCCGCCCCAGACGAAATTGCCGCGCTGCTGCTGCGCCCTGCCGATGCGCAGGCGGGCGCCCGCCGTGAAAAAGTTGCCGCGATGCTCGACGCCGTCCGGACGGAAGGCGATGCTGCAGTGCGCCGTTTTGCCCTCGAATTCGACGGCTTTGCGCCCCGGCAGTTGGCGGTCGGGGAGGCGGAGTGGCGCAACGCAGATGCTGCGCTAACTCCGGCCCTGAAGACCGCCATCCGGCAGGCATACGACAACATCCGCCTGTTTCACGATGCACAAGCCGGAGAAAGTCAGTCGGTGGAGACCATGCCCGGGGTGCTGTGCCGGCGCAAAAGCGTGCCCATTGAAAAAGTAGGACTGTACATACCCGGCGGCACGGCGCCGCTGTTTTCCACGGTACTCATGCTGGGTGTGCCCGCTCAGATAGCCGGGTGCCGGGAAGCCGTATTGTGTACGCCGCCGCAGTCCGACGGCGCCGTGCATCCGGCCGTGCTGTTTGCCGCCGGCTTGTGCGGGATCAAACGGGTATTCGCCATTGGCGGCGTGCAGGCCATCGGGGCGATGGCATACGGCACGGCGTCGGTACCCCGCGTCTGGAAAATATTTGGCCCCGGCAACGCATGGGTGACGGCCGCCAAGCAACTCGTGGGTCTCGAAGGCGTGGCCATCGACCTGCCGGCTGGACCCTCCGAAGTGTGCGTCATCGCCGATGCCGGCGCCGATCCGTCGTTTGTCGCTGCCGACCTGCTCAGCCAGGCCGAGCACGGCCCCGACAGCCAGGTACTGCTGATCGCCGACGCGGAATCTGTGGTGGAAAACGTCGTGCGGGCCCTCGAACGGCAGCTGCGTGACCTGCCGCGCCGCGAGGTGGCGGAGGCGGCCCTGCGCAACAGCAATGCGGTTGTGGTGCGCGATCTCCACGAAGCGATGGCCCTGTCGAACCAATATGCTCCCGAGCATTTGATCCTCCAGGTAGAAGATCCCGAAGCGCTGTCGGAACGGGTTGTCAACGCCGGCTCCGTATTTACCGGCAGGTTTACCCCTGAAAGCGCGGGAGATTATGCCAGCGGGACCAACCATACCCTGCCGACGAGCGGGTATGCCCGGGCGTATGGCGGCGTTTCGCTCGATAGTTTTGTAAAAAAGATCACCTTTCAGCACATCACGGCCGCAGGTCTGGGAAGCCTCGGTCCGACGATTGTGGAAATGGCCCGGGCGGAAGGGCTTGAAGCGCACGCCCGGGCCGTTGAGGTCAGGTTAACCGATACATCAATATGAACCATCCGATGGAGAAACTGGTAAGACCCGGCATACTGGCGCTCGCGCCGTACCGCTCGGCGCGCGACGAATTCGGCAGCACAGCCGATGTGTTTCTCGACGCCAATGAAAACAGCCTGGGCGATCCCTGGGGAGACGGGCTGCACCGGTATCCCGACTCCGGGCAGGGTGCTTTGAAGTCGGCCGTCGCCCGGAGGAAAGGCGTTTTGCCGGAGCAAATTTTTCTCGGCAACGGCTCCGACGAGGCCATCGACCTGTTGCTCAGGGCTTTTTGCGAACCAGGGCTTGACAACGTCATCATCATGCCGCCAACCTACGGCATGTACGCCGTGCAGGCCGGGATACATGGCGCGGAGCTCAGGCAGGCGCCCCTGCGCCCCGACTTTTCGCCCGACCCGCCGGCCGTCAGGGCCGTCACGGATGCCCGTTCCAAACTGCTGTTCCTCTGCTCCCCGAACAACCCGACCGGGCCGTGCCTGCCCGAAGATTTTATTCTGGACATGTTAGGGGATTTTCCCGGTCTGGTGGTCATAGATGAGGCTTATGTCGATTTTGCCCGGCAGCCGACGTGGCTGGATCGGCTGAACGATTTCCCCAACCTGGTGGTGTTGCAAACCCTGTCCAAAGCCTGGGGCCTCGCTGCCCTGCGTGTGGGCATGGCTTTTTCCGGGGCGTTTGTCAACGGGATTTTAAATAAAATAAAATACCCGTACAACCTTGGCGCGCCGGCGATCGATATTGCGCTGAAGGCACTTGAAAATGAAGCGGTTGTGCAGGAGAAGGTCAATGTGCTGCTGGCTGAACGCCTGCGGCTTGCGCTGCGATTGCCAGAACTGGCCTGTGTGCAAGAGGTGTTTCCCAGCGATGCCAATTTTCTGCTGGTGCGGGTCGCAGATGCGGAAGGCATCTACCGCTATTTGCTCGAACAAAGCATCGTGGTGCGCAACCGGCACCGCGAACGGCACTGCGAAAATTGCCTGCGTATCACCGTCGGCACAGCGGAAGAGAACGACCGCCTGCTGGCAGCACTGAAACATTATCCTGCATAACGCCATGACAAAACTGCTTTTTATCGACCGCGACGGTACCATCATTGTGGAGCCGCAACCCGACCAGCAGGTAGACAGCCTGGAAAAACTGGAGTTCGTACCCGGCGCCATTTATGCCCTGGCCCGTATTGTACGCGAACTGGACTACACGCTTGTTATGGTGACCAATCAGGACGGCCTGGGTACCGACTCGTTTCCGGAGCAAACCTTCTGGCCCGCCCATGAAAAAATGATGCTGACCCTCGAACAGGAAGGTATCCGGTTCGAGGCTGTGCACATCGACCGCAGTTTCCCGCACGAACAACTGCCGACGCGCAAACCGGGCACCGCCATGCTCACCGGCTACCTGAACGGCGACTTCGACCTCGCCAATTCGTACGTGATCGGCGACCGCCTGACGGATGTGCAACTGGCCGAAAACCTTGGTGCCCGGGCGATTTTCCTGAATACGGGGGGCGCAACGGATACGCCCGAGGGTCAGGGCATATGGTCGGTCGACACCTGGGAGCAGGTGTATGGCCTGCTCCGCCTGCCGCCCCGCCGTGTCAGCCACCGCCGCACAACCCGCGAGACAGACATTGCCATAACGCTCGACCTCGACGGTACGGGGCAGGCTTCGGTACAGACAGGTCTCGGCTTTTTCGACCACATGCTCGACCAGATTGCCAAACACGGCGGACTGGATTTGCACCTTGAAGCGCGCGGCGATCTGCATATCGACGAGCACCACACCATCGAGGATACGGGCATTGCGCTGGGGGAGGCCGTCACCAGGGCGCTGGGCGACAAGACGGGCATCGAGCGATACGGGTTCACGTTGCCCATGGACGACGCGCTGGCTCAGGTGGCACTCGATTTTGGCGGCCGGCCCTGGATCGTCTGGGAAGCGTCGTTTCAACGCGAGAAGATCGGCGATGTCCCCACCGAAATGTTTTTCCATTTTTTCAAATCCTTCTCCGATGCGGCCCGGTGCAACCTGAATGTGCAATGCAGCGGGCAAAACGAACACCACAAGATCGAAGCCATTTTCAAAGCCTTTGCCAAAGCCTTGAAAATGAGCGCCAAACGCGATCCGAACAACCGCAACCTGCCAACCACCAAAGGCATCTTATGAAAATAGCCCTGGTTAAATACAACGCAGGCAATGTCCAGTCCGTCCTGTTCGCACTCCGGCGGCTGGGGCATACGGCCGATTGGACCGACGATCCGGCCACCCTGCGCCGTGCCGATCGCGTGATCTTTCCCGGGGTAGGAGAGGCCTCATCGGCCATGCATTACCTGAAAGCGCGGGGGCTGGACGAACTGATCCGTTCGCTGCAACAGCCGGTTTTGGGCATCTGCCTGGGCCTGCAACTTTTTTGCCGGCATTCCGAGGAAAACGACACGCCGTGTTTGCGTATTTTTGAATGTGACGTGCGGCGGTTTGGCGGGCTGGATATGCCTGCGGAGCCCGGCGGGTCCCGGGCAGTTTTAAAAGTGCCGCACATGGGCTGGAATAAACTGCGCCAGCTTCGGGGGCCATTATTCAGTGGTGTGGCAGAAGAAAGTTATGTGTATTTTGTCCACAGTTATTACGCCGAAATGCAGCCGGGCGCCATTGCGCAAACGGAGTACGGCGAAACTTTCAGCGCCGCGTTGCAGCGCGACAATTTTTTTGCCGTCCAGTTTCACCCTGAAAAATCGGGCCCGGTGGGACAACAAATCCTGAAAAACTTTCTAAATATTTAAAAATCAGTTGATTGTAATTTTTCATAAATCATCTACATGGAAATCATTCCTTCTTTCGACCTGCTTGACGGGAAATTAGTCCGGCTACGCCAGGGCGACTTCGAACAAAAGACCGAATATTCGGCCAGTCCACTCGAACTGGCCTTCGAACTCGAACAGGCCGGCATCCGCCGCCTGCACATGGTTGATCTCGATGGCGCGCGTACGGGCCGGCCCGCCAATCTGCACATTTTGGCGGAGGTAGCCGCACGCACCCACCTTCAAATCGATTATGGCGGGGGGCTGCGTTCCATCCCTTCGCTCAAGCAGGTATGGGATGCCGGGGCCATGCTGTTCTCTGTGGGCAGCGTCGCCGTATTGGCGCAGGATGAGTTCAGCGCCTGGGTGGAAAAATTCGGCCCTGACCGTTTTCTCGTCGGCGCCGACGTACGCGACCGTCAAATGGCCGTGCACGGCTGGAAGGAGCAGACCACGGTGTCGCTGTTCGATTTCCTGCGGAAGATGGAAAGTCTGGGGATCAGCCAGATTTCGGTGACGGATATTGAGCGCGACGGTGAGTTGTCGGGCCCCGCCTCAACACTTTACCGCGATATCCTGGCCGAGTTTCCGGGTCTGCAACTGGTCGCCAGCGGCGGCATCAGCAGCATTGCCGACCTGGAGGAACTGACCGCGATCGGTTGTGCCGGAGCAATTGTCGGCAAGGCCTTTTTCGAGGGTAAAATCCCCCTGCAGTATTTCCGGGTTTTTTCAAAAGTATAGCGAACGGGGCGCCCGGACAACAGTTATGCTTGCAAAACGCATTATTCCCTGCCTCGACATCAAGGACGGGCAGACCGTGAAGGGCATCCGTTTTGCCCGGTTGCGGCAGGCCGGCGACCCTGTCGAACTGGCCGCCGCCTATGCCCGCCGTGGCGCCGACGAGTTGGTATTTCTCGACATCGCTGCCACGCAGGAGGGCAGGTCCACCTTCACGGCGCTGGTGCGCCGGATCGCGGCGGTGCTCGACCTGCCGTTCACCGTGGGAGGGGGAATCAGTTCGGTAGCCCAGGTAGAAACGCTGCTGCAGGCGGGCGCCGACAAGGTGAGCGTTAATTCGGCAGCGGCCCGCCGCCCCGACCTGATCGACGACCTGGCGCGCACGTTCGGCAGCCAGTGCGTCGTGGTCGCCGTCGACGCGCACCTGCATCACGACGGCGAATGGTACGTCAGCCTCAACGGCGGCAGCATTCCGACCGAACGCCGCGCCTTTGATTGGGCGGTGGAGGTCGCAGGGCGCGGCGCCGGGGAAATTTTACTCACTTCCATGGAGCATGACGGCACCAAGAGCGGTTTTGCGCTGGATTTTACCCGCGCGGTATCGGAAGCCGTGCCCATCCCCGTCATTGCTTCCGGTGGCGCGGGTGCAAAACAGCATTTTCTCGACGTTTTTACCCTGGGGAAAGCCGATGCCGCGCTGGCCGCCAGTGTCTTTCACTTCGGGGAAATCGACATTCCCGATCTTAAACAATACCTGCACGACAATGGAATTTCAGTTCGATTACAGCGCGATAAAGCCCCAGCCTCCGGAGCGGACGGTCAACTTTGATAAAATGGCCGACGGCCTCGTGACTGCCGTCGTGCAGGACCATCATACGGCGGTGGTGCTGATGCTCGGTTATATGAATGCCGAAGCGTACGCCAAAACGCTCGAAACGGGCTATGTGACCTTTTTCAGTCGCTCGAAGCAGCGCTTGTGGATGAAAGGGGAATCTTCAGGTCATGTCCTGCGGGTGCGATCGCTGCGGATCGACTGCGACGGCGATGCTATTTTGCTCAAGGCAGAGCCTGCCGGACCGGTTTGTCACACCGGCGACGATACTTGCTGGGGGGAAAGCAACAATTCGGCGTGCTTTTTGAAAGTATTGGAACATATCATCGGCGATCGGAAGGAAGCCCGGCCGGAAGGCTCGTACACGGTGCAGTTGTTCGATGCCGGTATCGCTAAAATTGCCCAAAAAGTGGGGGAGGAGGCGGTAGAAACGGTGATCGAGGCACTTGGCGACAACCGCGAACGAATGCTAGATGAAAGCGCCGACCTGTTGTATCACCTGCTGGTACTGCTGGCTGCAAAAAACATCCGGCTGGAAGAAGTAGAAAACATACTAAAAAATCGTCACGTAAAATAATAATTCTGAAGCATCGTTAAATTCGTCTTTGAATCAGATGATGATTCCGAAAATTAACTATAAAGTCCTTAAATATTCTTTTGTCTCCCGTCTTGCGGCATCAACGAACAACAACCAGGATTGCGTATCGAATAATTTTACCCAACAAGTATTCACAACATTTTCATCAACTTATCATCCGCATTCCTATGAACTTTAAGACGTTGTTCGTCGCCGCCTTGCTGACGGCCGCTACCGCCACTATTTCCGCTCAGGCCCGCTACCAGATGGGTTTTACCTTTGGCAGCAATTATTCCTCGCTCCGTTCCGACCTTTTCACCACCTCCTCCGGCCGACTCGGGTTTGCCGCAGGTTGCTCCTTTGTGATCGGTTTGGGCGACCAGTTTGAACTGAACCCCGAAATCGTTTTCACGCAAAAGGGCGCCAGCGCCCAGGCTGCGTACTTCCTTCCCGAAGAAAAAGCAGATATCCGCACCTACCAGTATTTCTACAACACCTTTGAAGCGGGTGTTTTTGCCGGGTACAAACCCGTGGCCGATGTTCCGTTTCAGGTACAGGCCGGCGGTTTTTTCGGCACACACTTCAACAACCTCGACCGGAACAACACCGAGCTGTATGTCGGTGATTATGAAGACATCAACAACGCCACCCGCGCGGCCGACCTCAACGAAGCCTTTACGGGCGTCGACTTTGGTCCTGCCGTAGGCCTCAGCGCCGGCGACGGCCGTTTCCGCGCCAACTTCCGCTACTACATGGGCGCCCGCAACCTGTACAACAACGTGTACGGAGCAAACGACGGCCGCTACATCCGCACCAATTCGCTGCGCTTTACGCTGACGTATTTCCTGCAATAGAAGGTTTCGCGCAGATCGACGCTGAAAAACGACGCGGATTCTCGCTGATGGCAGTAATCCGCGCACTTCTGTGAGGTTTTTCAGCGTCGATCTGCGGGAAATACCCTGCGAAGAAGCATTTCAGGTTGCCGCACATGTACCCCGGAATGGTATTCCGGGATCAAATTACTGTGCCTTGTATCCCGGAATGGTATTCCGGGGCATGTACTACCATTCAAGGGCGCGGAATACCATTCCGCGATACAGTTCTGCTCGGGAGCGCGGAATGCCATTCCGCGATACAGTTCTGCTTGGGGGCGCGGAATACCATTCTGCGATACCATTCGGTGATAGCCAGTGGGAAAATATGCTTAATTCCGCTTTGCCCAGACTTCCTTCAGCCGCAAAAACGGCTTTTCCAGAAATGCCCAACTCAGGCGCGCCAGCAGGTAGGTACCTGTAAAGGCCAGCAGGGAATAGATACCCTGACCGATAACGGGCGGGAGCCCGCTGTCGATCAGGTAGTAGCCGAAGGCATTTTTCCATTGAAACTCGAACATCTGGTGAAATACGTACATGCCGTAACTGTAGTGGCCGAGGTGCCGCAACAGTCGGGTTTCGCAGATACGCCTGACCAGCGCCTTCGGGTCGGTGTTGAGCGACAGATACATTAGCGAGGCAAAAAACAGTGCGGAGAGGGTGTAGAGCCGCATTTCGTTGCCGTGCAGGAATATCTGGATGATCTGCCAGCCCGTCCAGCACAGCGTGATCCGGGCGATCCATTTGTTGAAAGGGATAAAACTGTGCAGGTCCAGCCGTAAAAAGACGGCCAGAAAACTGCCTGCTGCGAGTCCGTCCATCCTGGTGAACGGCAGCACGTAGGTCGCCACCGAATTTACCCCCTGGTCGCCCGCCACCCAGAACCGCAGCGGCGTGCTGATGAGAACCAGTGCCGCGCAAAGCAGGATCAGCCGCCGCATCGGCAGCCAGCGCACGATAAAAGGCCAGAGAATGTAAAATTGTTCCTCTACTGCCAGCGACCACAAGTGATTGAGATTGAATACGTTGCTGTGCGATAACCAGGTGTTTTTCAGCGACATCGCGATATTGGGCGTGAAGGTGAAAAACCACACAAATGAGTCGTATCCGTGCAGGCGTTCGGGCGTTTTTTCAATAAACAGCACCGTAAGCCAGGTGACCGTTACGACAAAGAAGTAGAGCGGGAAAATGCGCAATACCCGGCGCTTGTAGAAGGAACTCCAGTAGTTCTCACTATCCTTTGTATCGATCAAAATGCCTGTAATAAGAAACCCCGACAGCACGAAAAACATGTCTACACCCAGCCAGCCGGATTTCGCCAGTTCGTAGTACGGCCCGTCGGGCCAAAAGGCGCGCAGGGTAAAATGGCTGAACAGCACCAGTACCACGGCTATGCCCCGCACCCCGTCGAGGGCCGGTATTTTCCCCCTGAAAAAATCGCTGGTTCGGGTATCTGACATAAGTCGTTAGTTCGTCGACGTCACCTGTACGCGCGCGCCGTCGGATAGGTTCATCTGGCCGGTCACTACCACTTTTTCACCTTCCTGCAAGCCGGAGATCACTTCAATCATCTCTCCAAAGGCGCCTCCCAGCACTACAGAGCGCAGGACGGCCAGTGAATCCTGCACCACGTACACCTTTGCATCCTGCAAACTGCCTGCTATGGCTTTTCTGGGCAGGACCAATCCCTTTCGGTTGGCATCGAACGTAAAAGAGGCCTGTGCGTGCATACCGGCGCGCAGGGGTGTTTTTTTCGGGTTGATCACCTCAATCTCTACGTCGTAGGTAAAGGCATTGTCGGCCCGCAGGCCGATGTTCGTCACTTTTCCCGGGATAGTGACACCGGGATACACATCGGCAGTCACGCTTACGCTCTGGCCTTTTTTGAGTTTCAGTACATCGCGTTCGGTGACCTTGACCATGAGGAACAGTTTTTCCAGGTTGGTGATTTGCGCAACCTGGATACCCGGGCCGATGACGCTTCCGCGTTCGATAAAGCGAAAGCCCAGCGCTCCGGTCATGGGCGCCTTGATGCTGGTGTTGGCGATCTGTTTTTTGAGCCCTTTTTCCTTTGCTTCGGCGGCAAGTATGCCCAGTTCCACGTCTTCGATCTTGTTTTTGGGTGCTGCATCCCCTTCAATGAGGTTGGTGAGGCGGTCCTGATCTTTTTTGAGTTTGGCCAGGTTGGCTTGCGTCGCTTCGAGTTCGATACGCAGCACCTCGTCGTCTACCTTGGCGATCAGGTCGCCTTCATTTACCCATTCGCCCTTGTTTTTGTACACCTCCACGACGCGGCCCGCCGTCTCTGAAATCACGAACATTTCCTTGGCGGGCAAAAAAATGCCGTTGGCCTCAAGGTGATTGGCCAGCGTTTCGAGTTGTACCGCCGTCACCTCCACGGGTACGTAGGCGCGTGTAACGTCGCTGAGTTTGGTCTCCTCAGCCAGTTGTTGTTTATTGGTGTAAAGTTTCCATGCGACGAAAGCCACGCACAGGAACAGAAAGAGCCAGAGATAGGTACGTTTGTGCAAGTGAATCGATATTGGTAAAGAAAACAGGGTGGTCGCTGTGTTGTTTGGCCTTCCTTTCCTGCTTTCAAATGTAAAATCAAGATGCAAAACTACACAAAGCGCGCGCAGTTTTTGAACAGCCTTGTCCGGCAGCCTATCTTTGCCGGTATTCGTCGACAAAATGTTCCGAGCGCACCATCATGGTCATAAAAGCATCCCGTATTACCAATCTCACCGATGCCCGCTACTTTGCAGCCAGGGAAGTTGATTTCCTGGGTTTTAACCTCGAAGAGGGCACGGCTTCGTACCTCGATCCCGTGTATGTGAAGGCCATCCGGGAATGGGTGGAGGGCCCGGGGATCGTCGGTGAGTTTTCACGCGAACCCGTTTCGGTGGTGCGTGAAGCGGCGGCGTTTTACGGGCTCGACGCCGTGCAGGTCACGGAGGCTTATGCCGATCAACTGGCTGCGCTCGAGGGACTTACCGTTATCATGACCCTGGAATCCGGACACGACACCGGATCGATACTGCGCCTGCTGGAGGCGGCAAAGCCGTTTGTCGCGTGGTTTCTGGTGGGGTTCGGCAGCGCCGTCCTGACGGCTGAAGAGACCGACTTTTGGTCGAAGTGCTGCAAAACATATCCTGTATTGATCGAAACGGAAGCCACCGCAGGCGAGGTGCCGGAACTGGTCCGCGCACTCGGCGCTGCTGGTCTGAGTCTGGCCGGTGGCGAAGAGGAACAGGTAGGGGTAAAATCCTTCGACGATATCGAAGAGATTTTTGAAGCGCTGGGGCGGTGATGGTTACCAATAGTAGCGTTGCAGTATGGCGACCGCCATGGCGCTATTCCCCAGGAGCAAGACGAGCAGTGCAGCCATCCGTATTTCCCGCCTGAAACGCTGTAAAAGGTCATTTGCCACGGCCAATGCGACCAGCGGGGCAACAGGTACGAAATACCGCCCCTGAAAGTTGGTCACTTCCCCGGCGCCCACGGGACACCAGATGGCATACATGGTAAATGCGAACATGCCCGTAAACAAGAGTACCGCAGAGGCAGCCAGCCACCGCAACCTTTGCTCCACCCGGTACTGTTCGCTGGACAGCACTGCCGCGAGGGCCAGCCACAGCAGGGCCAGCCATACCGGCCCCAGGTAATTCTTTTCCCATCCGAATTTTCCGGTGAAATGCGCCGCAGTCGAGGGCAGCGACCTGACGAGGGAGATCGCAGCCGTTTGAATAAAATATATCGGGTTGTCGCACACAAATGCCATCTGCCGGGCGGGATCGACGCCCTCGTTCAGGGTTTGGGCATCGCGGAAGGCGGGATTGTACGCGTCGTAGGGTATAAACCACTTGCCTGCCAGGCTGCCCCAGCAGAGCGCCCCTGCCAGACCTATCACTGTCAGTAAGCCCGATGCGCGGGCGCTGGTTTTTGGCAAAAAACGCATGATCACGATTGGTACGACGATCAGTTTATTAATACAGGCGGCGAGAAACGCGGCACATTGCTTCAGGTAAAAAAGAACGGATGGCGGCTTCTGCTCTGCTACAGTGTTTAAAAACGCCGCTACCAGCCACCAGCACAGACCGTTGGTAACGACATCAGCATTGGCAGAGGCCGCGATGACCAGCGAAGCGGGCAGCAGCGCCAGCAGGGCCAGACTGTCGCGCAGAAACGGCATCAACCGAAGGGCAGAATAAACCAGCAACAGCCATACGAGGAGGTTGGCCATCCTTGCTCCGTACAGCATTTGGAGCGGTGAAGCGCCGAGCGGGCGCAGGAGTGCCATAGCGCCTGCCTGCGGCAGATAGGCGGTCGGCGCATAAACAGCCGTGTTGGGGAAGTCGGTGAACCGGCGCGTCCCGTCATTCAGCGGTGTGTACAGGTTCTTGAAGATCAGTTCCCTGTCGAGTCTTGCCTGTCCGTTCATTTTCAGGTAGGCAAAGGCATCGCACACCTCCCAGAGCGATACCGGGAGTGTCCCGCCGAGCCGTCGATCAGCGGTTTCCGGGAAAAATACGCCTTCACTCACCTGATAGGCCCGCAGGAAATGATTGGGCTCGTCGGGCGATTGAAAGGGCGGCGTGATCAGGGCAAATATGCTGCCGAACAGAAGGGCTGCACTGACCCAGATCACCGCTGTTTCCGGAGCCTTCACCGGGTTATTACAAATTTCTGCTGCCCCCATGTTTTGCCGTTGGTACGCGCAAAGGCCACATAGACGCCGGGTGCGAGGTTTTGCGTATCGACCGGCGTTTCCCGGCGCAAAAATCCTTTAAACTGCTCCTGGTGCAGGATGCGACCCGCCAGGTCGGCAACGATCAGTTCCGTTTCGTATTGGGTGCTGGTGTGTTCGGTGACCAGGGTGGCGAGGCCGTTTGCCGGATTGGGCGTTACCAGGAGCATGGGTTGTTTGCTGCCTCCCGGGTTGAAGGTCGACACATTTTCGCCGCTTTGCAGCGAATCCAGCGGGAACGTCATGATACTGCGGGCGTATGTACCGGCGATGAGCGTTCGCTTGACGGGGTTGATGTCGATGTCGTACACGGGTATGACCGGCATGCCGGCGCCAAGCCTTTCCCAGTGCTGGCCGCCGTTCAGGGTGCCGTACACCCCGCCGTCGGTGGCGACGAACAGGATGGAGTCCTGGTGCCCCGGAAGCACATGAATATCGTTGATGGCCAGGTTGGGCAGATCGCCGGAAACAGCAGTCCAGGTATCGCCCTGATCGTCGGAGCGGTGCAGGTGTGCGGTAAAATCGTTGGATTTGTAGCCGGTGTGGGCTACGTAAACGCGGTTGGTGATGTTGGGCGAGGCTTTTACCGACGACACGTAGCGGTCGGGTAGTCCGGCGGATACATCGGTCCAGTTGCCGAGGTCCGGGTTGCCGCGCCACACGTTGCCGTCGGTGGTGCCGACGTAGAGCAGGTCGGGATCGAGCGGGCTTTCGTCGAGGGTACTGATGGTGTGAAAGCGGTCGCCATAGATCACGCCGTCGGTGAGGTCGTCGCTGATGGGAAACCAGAAGGGCAGGTGGCCGAAGCTCTGGTAAACGCGGTAGGTACCGGTGTACATTTTATCCGTATCGTGGCGGCTGAGAATGTACTGCATATCCCAGTGGCGCCGGTCGTCGGGCTCTATGCCTTCATCACCGCTTCCATAGGAGCCGCCGCCGTCGTTGGTGCCGACAATATTGCCGTTTTGGGTTTCAAAATAAAAGATGTTTTCGTCGTCGGGATGGAAAACCGCCTGGAAGCCGTCGCCGCCGAACAGTCGCGGCCAATCGTTGATAAAGTCTTCGTTGCCACCCGATGTACCGTTATCCTGCATGCCGCCGTAGTACCAGTCGGGTGCAAAGGGGTTGTATGCCACCCGGTAAAACTGCGAAGCCGGGATATTCTCGATCTTTTCCCAGTTGAAGCCGCTGTCGTTGCTCCGGTACAGGCCGCCGTCGGTGGCCAGCAGGCAGGTGCTGGCATTGGGGAAGGCCATATCGTGTTTGTCGGCATGCACGTCATACTGCCACCAGGGCGGAGTAGCTTCAAACCAGTTTTCACCGCCGTCGACGGAGCGCCAGAGATCGACCCCGCAGACGAAAATATCGTCGTCGTTGAACGGATTGATGAACACTTTTCCAAAATACCAGCCGAAACCGCCCATAAAGCCCGGATCCAGACCTTCGGTCGGGAGCACCGACCAGTTGACGCCGCCGTCAACGGTTTTGTAAATACCCTGAAAATCAAGGGCCTCATTGACATATACCGCCATGACAAGGTCGGGGTTACTTGCAGAAATAGACAGGCCGATGCGGCTCATGGGTTCTTGCGGCAACCCGCCCTCCAGCATGGTCCAGTTGGCGCCGGCGTCCTCTGTTTTCCAGATGCGGGCGTTGTTGCCGCTTACGAGGCTCTCCTGGTTGTTGCGGATGCGGTCCCAGGCGGCGGCATAAATGACGTCGGGGTCGTTGGGCGACATGACCATGTCGATGATGCCGGTGGAGTCGGAAACATGGAGTATCTGTTGCCAGGTCTGTCCGCTGTTGATGGAAAAATAGACGCCCCGGTCGTTGTTGCGTTCGAAAGGCAGGCCCATCGTAGCGGCATAAATGACGGCAGAATTGTCGGGCCGTATGATGATTTTTGAAACAATGCGCTGGTCTGTGAGCCCGAGGTGCTGCCAGGTCTGTCCGCCGTCGGGGCTTCTCCAAATCCCGTCGCCGATAAAAGGATAGCCGCTGATATTGAGATCGCCGGTGCCGACATACACCACGTTGGGTTGCTGCGGGTCCAGTTCGATATCGCCAATGGCGAGAAAAGGCTGTTTGTCAAATATGGGCAGCCAGGTTTGACCGCCGTTGGTGGTTTTCCAGACGCCACCCTGTGAATAGCCGATATAGATGATGTTCGGATTGGTGGGATGTACTTTGATGCAGTTCACCCGGGCGCCGATATTGCCGGGGCCCTGCACTGTCCATGGTGCAGAGAAGCCCGGATTGGCGCCGCGCTGGACGGCAGCTGCGCCGGCCTGTTCGATCGCCTGTGCGTATGTTTTCACGTCCGTACGAAAATCGGGGTATTCGCGCATGGTAAACAGCCATTCGGCAGGGCGGAGGCCACCGCCGTTTGTTTCCTCCGTTTCTTCTTCGGGTTTGCCGGAAGACTGCTGCATGCTTCTGAGCAGAATAAACAAAAACGCCAGAACGATGGCGGCAAAAAGCAGGATGTTGCGGACAGGAAAAGGCTGGCGCGTTTGGCGTTGAAACATACTCGTTGATTTGGTTGGTGTGCGTTTGTGTCCGCTAAAATAGATGTTTCGATACGTCCCGGTTTGGAAAAAAATCCAAAAGTCATGAATTGACGGATTTGGGCTTCGCTCAGTGAGATGCCGCACTTGCCCACAGGCCAGGTATATTCAATCATTCGGATTGTTTTTTTTAGAGAGGGCGACTAACTTGCAACAGGCATAAACGCATTTTCCAAATCAAATTTTCACAAGATGAACATGAAACTGATCTTTACCTGTTTTATCCTGCTTGCCGTTGCGGGCGCTTTACACGCACAGCCCTGTACAAGCGCCGACGCCCAGATCGACCTGGAAGGCAATGCAATCCGCGCCCGGATATTGAACAACGGCAACCTTTTTACCGACTATGATTTCGGGCAATTTCTACCCAATCCGCTGCCTTTTGTACAGCAAAACCCCTCCACCATATTTGCAGCCGGGCTTTGGCTGGGCGGGATAAACCCGGCGGGCTTTCTTCGGCTCAACGTACCTACCTACAACGGAGGCTATGCTGCGGGACCATTGAACGACGACGGACAGACCACGACGACCGATTGCTCCAACTGGGACAAACATTTTTTGGTCAAAGGCAGCGATGTAGCGGCATTTCTTGCCGACCTGCCCAACCTTGCCGGGAATCCGGCCGCTGCGGTTGCGCAATACAAATCCATCATGGGCTGGCCGGGCAGGGACAATCCCTATTTCAGCAACATCTGGGGCTTCGATCTGCCGTTTAACACCCAGTCGCTGGCGCCGTTTTACGACGAAGACGGCGACGGCGTGTACAACCCGCTGGCCGGCGATTACCCGGTGGTGCAGTTGCGCAACAAACCGCCGTTTGTACCGGAGGTATTTGTCTGGTCGGTGTTCAACGACCGAAGTGTTTCGCCGGCTTTCCCGGTAGAAGTACAACAGACGGCCTGGGCATTCAACTGTCCCGACCGGCCCGTGTTGAACCACTCTGTTTTTACCTCGCACAAGATTATTTACAGGGGTATTGAAAAACTCGACTCCTGCTTTTTCGGCATGTGGGTCGATTTTGACCTGGGTTGTTATACGGACGATTACCTGGGCAGTGCTCCGGACCAGGATGCATTTTTTGTGTACAACCAGGATATCACTGACGGCAGTGCCGGGGCTACCTGCGAGCAGGGGGTGCCCACCTTTGCCGACAACCCGCCGGTGCAATCCGTGACTTTTCTGAGTCAATCGCTCGATAAATTCATGGTTTATAACAGCCCTTCCGTCGGCAGCCCGTTGCCCGGCACCACTGATCCGTCAACAAGCCTGGAGTTTTATCGTTACCTGACCGGCTACTGGAGAGACGGCAGCCCGTTGACCTATGGCGGCAGCGGCTTTCAATCGGCGGGCGGACCTACGGATTATGCATTTCCTTCCAATCCGGCTGACCCGAACGGCTGGACCATGTGTACGGCCAGTTTGCCGCTGGCTGATCGCAAAGGACTGGGAAGCCACAAGGTGGGCACGCTGCTGCCCGGTCAGGTTGAAGAAATGACCATAGCATGGACCGTGCACCTCGATCCGGACCTGCCCTGCGGTGTAGGCGATATGTACGACGATATAGCAGGTGTCAGAAGCCTGTACGACGGCGGCTTTACGGGTGTTTGTTCGCCCCTCACGAGTTTGTCCGAGGCGCTGAACGCAGCAATCGGCCTTTTCCCCAACCCGTCGGCCGGCACGGTTACGGTGCAGTACGGCGACTTGCCCGTGCGGGAAATCCGCCTGTTTGCGGCAGACGGTCGCCTGGCGATGGCTCTGCAAAACCCTCAGCCCGAACAAAGCGTGCTGGATTTAGGCCAACTGGATAATGGTGTCTATACCCTGGTGTTGCTGAGTGAGCGGGGTATGGCAGTAAAAAGACTGGTTGTTTTAAAAAATTAAAACCTTCAGACAGGATTTGCAGGGTTCACAGGATTATCGACAGCGGAGTTGTCCTTTTTATCCTGTAAGAGGCTGTTTGAGTTAGGCTTTTGGTTTTGTTATGCCCCTTTTTAACCTGCTTTTCGTTCCCAAAATCCTCATTTAACTCAGGCTAAACTCCGGTTTTGGTGCCTCAATCAGATTAAAAATGATCTATAACAAACTCCAAAAGCCTAACTCAAACAGCCTCTAAATCCTGTCTGAAAAAATGAAAAATCCTTTCAAAATTTGCAACCCGGCGGACTTGCCGATCGTCCTCTTGAAAGGCCGTTTCCCGGGGTTCATTTGGATGAAGCAAGGAGAAAGCGGCTGAAACAATACCTTCCGGACCCAGATTCACGACTAAATCGCTTTATGGAAAACAACCCGTCACTCCACTACCTCGAAGGCGCCAAAAAACTGTTCCGCTACTACCGCCAACTCGGCGACAAGGCGCTCGCCCAGATCGGCGACGCGCATATACACTGGCAGCCGGGTCCGGAAAGCAACAGCGTAGCGGTCATTGTTAAACACCTGAGCGGGAATATGCTCAGCCGGTTCACCGATTTTCTTACTTCGGACGGAGAAAAGCCCTGGCGCAACCGCGACGCGGAGTTTGAGAACGATTATGCCGACAAGTCCGAACTCCTTGCGGCCTGGAACAAGGGCTGGGAATGTTTTTTTGCGGCCGTCGAGCCGCTCACCGAGGCCGACCTGTCGACCGTCGTGTATATCCGCAACGAGGGGCACACGGTACTGGAGGCACTGAACCGGCAGTTGGCGCATTATCCCTACCACGTCGGCCAACTGGTTTATGTTTGCCGGATGCTGGCAGGAGCGCAGTGGCAGTCGCTGTCTATTCCCAAAGGTGGCTCGCAGGCGTTTAACGATGGCAAGTTTAGCCAGGACAAGTCGCAGACGTTCTTTACGGATAAACTTTGAGCGGGTACGGTGGCAAGCACATCCCCTTTTTTACTGTCCACTGCAACCTCCTACCGTACTTCCACCCAAACCCGTACTTCCTGCAGCGGCCGCCCGTCGGCGTCGCGGGGCAGTGCCGCGATCTTTTGGGCTACTTCCATGCCGCCGGTTACGCGACCGAAAACGGTGTGTTTGCCGTGCAGTTGGGGCAGGCCGCCGTATTTTCGGTACGAAGCGCGTACCCGGGCGTCAAGCCGGCGGCCGATTTTTTGTTCCGCCCGATCGAGCGAAGCATCATCCTGGGGGCGGTCCATGACGATAAAAAAATCGGTGCCGTCAGAGTAATCACCCTGCCCTGCGAGGGGCGCTGCCAATGCACCGCCCAGCATCGGAGCGCTGATTTCCGGTTCAATTGCCACATCGTGTTGCGTGCTGTCGGGTGTTGGGCCGAACTGAATGGCAAAGTCGCGCTCGATGCGGTAAAACGTCAGGGTATCCGCTTCTGGCCTGTCGAACAGCATTAGGAAATTGTCGCGGTGGTGTGGTGTGCTGTTGAACAGTTCTATGGATATATCACCCATGCCGGTATGCAGGATGGCATGAACGTTTTTATCCTGGCCGCAGGCAGCAAACAGGAAGAGTATGAAAAGGGAAAGCAGACGCATGGTATTCATCATTCATCATTCTCCTTAAAATACCGCACCGCATTGATCTTCAGCATTTTTTCCTGTTGCTGGGTATTTTGTTCGGGCATTTCGAGCGCCTGGCGATAGTGGGGCCAACCGTCTTCGTCGCGTCCGACAAATTCAAAATAGCCGTCGTAACTGAGCAGTCGACAAACGGCAATATGCATCAGGTCCTGCTTTTCCTCCTTGCTGAAATCCTTTTTCCAACGCCCGAGTTCCTGAATACCGATGAGGAACAGCACCGTGTTCAGGTCGGGGAGTGTTTCGCGGCGCATGGCGTCTTTTACCATGTGCTGCGTGCGCAGCCATTCGAAGTCGAGTTCCCAGTCTTCCATAGGGGAGCAAAGGTAGACAGGGTTTGATTCGTTGAGGCGCTTGTATGGCCCTGAATTAATAAATTAGGCATTCAAGATGTTCAATAATGGCAATTGTGTATTTCCCGGCGCTGATATGTCGCGGATTGTCTTTTTGCTATGGGCGGGGTATTTCGCTTGCGGATAATTTTACCGGACAAACAAACGATCACCTTCTAAAAACAAAGCCATGCGAAAGATCATCCTGCTTTTCCTCTGTAGCCTCAGCGCAACGACGGCATTTTCCCAGTTCTATTTTTCCGAAGAATTCAACACCCTGGACAATATCGCCTGCCCCTTCGATACACTCCAGACAGTACAGTACCCGGAAGGGTGGATTATTTATCAAACACTCGACGGCAACTGGGACGGGCCTGTCGACTCAACCCGGTGTATCAGTGCCGAACTCGTGGGTGTATTTGGCTCTATTCGCATTCATCTGGGGCAAATCGACCCGGAAGAGCCGCTTTTTTTGCGAGCCAGGGCATCCATATTGACAGATCTCAATGATTTCGGGCCCAACAACCTGAATCAGGCCGATGTTTATTCCTTTGTCACCACTCCTTCGGCTACGCCTGTTTTCGGAACAGGTTGTGTGCAGGATCTGTGTACCGGCCTGATCATAGGCATTGAAACGCCGGGCGATACCCGTTTTCATACCGGTGTCAGTTCCGGCAATAATTTTCCCCAAACCACACTCGATTTCTCGACCTGTTTTCCGACGGAATATTTCAGCGGCCAACGGTTGAAAGAACTGATCCTGAAATACACTTTTCCTGCCGATGCAGTGCTGGACGGTGAATATCTCCATGTGAATTACCTCGGCATCAGTGAATTGTTTATCCCGCCGGGACTGGTCAGCGCAGTGAAGGCGGGTACAAGCAATATCAACGCCATCACGGGAGAATACGACGTCAACGTATCGGAGGCCGCTCCGTTTTCTTTTACAGACAATTATCTGCTTCAGTACACGGCGCCGACATTCCCCAGCGCGCAGAATCCGTCTTTTGTCATCGGCTCCATTGATCCGAACAGTTCGGAGCAGGAAACCATTAACCTGACGGTGTCCCAGTTTCAGGTGCTTGAAATACAGCCCTTTACATACCTTGCCGGCGATCTGGTGGCGGGCAGCGACAGCCTGCGGCACCAGGTCAACCTCGTCAACGAAGGCGGTGATCTTTGCCTTAATTTTGTCGATTTTGTCGTTGGCGGAGGCGATGAGTACCGGCACCGCAGTGGTTCGATAAACATGAACAACGCCTTTTCCTGTATGAAATTTGTCGACGGCAGTGCCCTGCGTGTGATGCAGGGGGCCACTCTGCATTATGGCAACGCTGGAACGGGCATGCTTGCCCTTTGCGCCAACAGCAGTATTATCCTCGAGCGCGACGCCACGCTGCTCTTTGACGGCATCCTCAACCTGGCCGAGTGCAATGACGCCCTTCCGCCCCAACAGATATATATGGACCTGCCGCCGGGTGCTCGCCTGGCGTTTACCGATCGCGCGCGGTTGACCAACCGTTTCAGTCAGGGGCAACAGATGCTGCTTAATGTGCGCATGCTTGGCGGAACGCTCGACGATACCGCGCTTGCACCGGAAGACCGGGCGTTGATCCGTCGCATCTATCCCGAACCGGCGCCTGTTTTTGCCGATAATGTTTCTGTGGCGCCGAATCCTTTTGCCGACGTCCTGACCTTGCGTTACCTGTCGGCAGGAGCGGAAAAAATAACCGTGCGCTGGGCGGATATGAATGGCCGGATTGCCGGAGAGCAGCAACTGGCGGCAGAAAAGGGCATGAATGAGTGGCAGCCCGAGGTTCCGCAGGCGTCGGGGGTATATCTGCTTACCCTCGAAGCGGGCGCAGGTACCTGTACGATAAAGGTGGTGAAGGTCGGGCGCTAGACAGGTTATTTAACCTTGCCGCAGTTGTCTTCAATCTCTGTTTTGACCCTGCCGGGGTTTCTGAGAATATCGAAAAAGCCCTCCAAGTAGCCGGTTGCAGCCCGTTTTGCGCTTTTCGACAGGTCGGGAAAGTTTTCACAATGCTGGAGTATCGCCTCACGGTTGGCAATAAAGTGGTTGATTGCCGCCTTGTACTCGTCGGTACTCCGGCATTGCCCCATGTAAAAGCGTTCCTGCACGGAGTTGATGGGTATTTGTGGAGAGGGGAGGGCATAATCGGTACCCACCAACGCAGCATAGTCGAAATCGTATGCCACAGGGAAGATCGGCCCGTCGGGTTGCTGATAGAACACTTTGATGTTGTGCCGGTTGCGAACGCCCCAGTCGGTATTGCCGATCATGAATTCGAATAAGGCCATCCGGTCGTACGTCTCCGGGTCAAGGCTTTGGGTCGACACCACTTTCGGTTTCAACGGCCTGGCGTTGAGCCGGGCGGCCATTTCTCTTTCGCTTTCTATGAAAAAGGAGAAGCTGTTCAGGGCACTGCTTTTTTTGCCTGCGTTGGCAAACCGGATCTGGGCGGGTTTCACCCTGAAACTCTTGTCCGTGACAATATTGTACAACTGATAGGTCAGGCATTCCTTTCTCACCCATTCTTCGTCGAGGTTGGTGTTTTTGCAACTGGTGACCAGTTTCAGATCGCTGATGTGTGCGATGCTGTCATTTTCAGACGTTTCGGCGGAAAAGCGGATTTTAACGGGTGGGAAATGGCAGGTTTTCTTTCGCATATTGCCGCGCGCTGCTACCTGCACCTGGATGGTTTCAGCAATACTGTCGCCTACGAGAATCTTAAAAACAGCGGGTTGCCATTGTTCGTCGCCCCGGTCTTTTTTAAGCAGTTTCATGTCGGTCTCCAGCGTCACTACAAGCGGATCATATTGCTGAAGCCGGGCGAAGACGCCTTCGATGCCTTGCTCTGTGGACTGGGCAAATAAGGAAAACGGGAGAAAGAGCCCCAGAATGAGGGTGCAGAAACTGGATCGCATTGTTTTCAAGTGGTGGTTGGTGACGCAAAACCGGGTGAAGTCAGTTCACCGAAAAAGCAGGCGCAAAAGGATTAGCGGCATTGAAGAACGTCAGTTCGTTGATGCTTACGTTCATGTAACGGGTAAGGGGCAGGGTCTGGATGAGTTGCATCAGTTCTGATTCCGAATGTACGGAAAACACTGCCCAAAGCTTGGAGTTTTCAAGGGAAAGGGCATAGTTGAGAATCTTTCCTTCATTGAGCAGCCGGCTGACTGCTGCGCGTTGATGAGGAATGCGGCTGACGAATTCCTCAGTCAATTCTTTGGGCATGGTAAAATCAACCATGAATTGGATTAGACTGGATTCCATGTATGTTGCCTGATTATGAACGGGTTGTGATAGCAGTATCCCGGGGTGCGCAATGGATCAATGGTCGAACAAATATAATACAAATTTGATATAAAACGCAGCCCCTGACGTGCAGGTTGTATGGTACTGTTCAAAAACTGTGCAAATTTTACAAAACGGCGGGCATAACTGCCAATCCGTCAGGTATATTTAACGAAAATAAAACACTGTAACAACAAGGGAGCGACCGAACAGGCCGCTCCCTTGCAAAAATATTCAGATAAGAACGGGAGTCGAATTAGTAGTTGACGCCCAATGCCTTGAGGGTCTCGAAATCGAGGTTGCCGACGGGCAGACCTTTGTCTCTCTGGAATTTCGTGAGTGCTGCTTTGGTGCGCGTACCCATTA
Organism: uncultured Bacteroidota bacterium; assembly: GCA_937861115.1. GTDB lineage: Bacteria > Bacteroidota > Bacteroidia > Chitinophagales > Saprospiraceae > M3007. The sequence goes on from CALMBD010000014.1 coordinate 26,091, forward strand.
CGTTATCGACGGGGCCCGGATCGTAGCCCGCTTTTACGAGCGCATCCTGGATCTGGCGGATGGTGTAACCGGTAACTTTTTCGCCGCAAAGCACTTCACGCCATTCGGTGAAACCGCCGGGTTTTACGAGGCGGCGCTTGGTGACGGTGGTGTACTCCGCAGGGATGGTTTCCGTGCGTGTGGTAGCGGCTGCTTTTACGGTCTTCAGTGTTACCGTTTTGTATTCAGCCGGGATCACCTCTTCGCGCGTGGTAGCCGGCGCTTTGATCACCTGCTTGGTAACCGTGGCGTATTCAGCCGGGATTTCCTCTTCGCGGACCGTGGCCGGCGTTTTCAGCACCTGCTTTTTCACAGTGGCGTATTCGGCCGGGATCACCTCCTCGCGGGTGGTTGCCGGTGTTTTTACCTTGCGGACCGTCATCGCTTTGTATTCGGCCGGGATTACTTCCTCGCGGGTGGTTGCCGGCGTTTTTACTTTGCGAACGGTGCGTGTAGCCATTTTGGCCGGAACCTGGATGGTTTTGGTGCAACCGGCGTCGGCAACACCCGAACCGTCGCAACCCTTGTTTACGCGCTTGGTGATGGTCTGGTATTCAGCCGGTACTTCAACAAGACACCATACGAGGCAATCGTCGGGATTGGCGCTCAGGCAGTTGGCATCGGCCTTTTTCTTCACCCATTTGGTGGAAGCGGGTTTGATTTCGACGCGCTCGGTGACGGTTTCGTATTTCGGCTGGAGCACTTCTGTTTTGGTGTAAGCGGGCTCTGACTCGTAAGTTTCGGTAACGGTTTCATAAACGGCCGGTACTTCTACAAGGCGCTTGGATTCGGGCTTTACCATGACCTGCTCCGAAACAGTTTCGTATTCGGCCGGTACGCTGATGAGCCGCTTGCTTTCCGGCTTGATCATCACGCGCTCGTCGACGGTCTCATACTGTGCTGGTACGGGAATAAGGCGTTTGCTGGCTGCCTTTACTACAACCTTTTCCGTTACGGTTTCGTATTGCGCCGGAACGGCGATAATACGCTTGCTTTCGGCCTTTACCAACTGCTGTTCCGTTTTGTTTGCGTATTCGGCAGGGATCGGAATCGTGCGGGTGGCAGCCGGCTTTACCATCACCTGTTCGGTGACGTTCTCATATTGGTCAGGGATGTGACATTTTGCATAACACTTGCCAGGTTGTGCATTTGGGGGTGCATCGCCGGGTTGCGCATTGGCGGCGAAAGCAACGCATATGAGAAAAAGGATGATTGAATTGAATTTTCTCATGACTTGAATCGGATTGGTGAACATGAATGTTTGAATTTGGAATGTTTTACTCATTCTTAAGTTTAGTTAAAAAGGATGCATTCAGGGCAAAAGTAATCGAATGAGCCCAGAAATGCGGATAAAGCAGTGTGAATTTTTAGGCAATACGGATGACATCAGGTCAGTTTTTTGGGATAACAAATGAAGTGCTTCGTAACTATTTGAGTGTAAGGCGGAACGTCCGAACATTCAGTTATTGGAAGTACCTCGCCGCTTTTAAAAAGAATTCTGATCTGGTCCGCAGCATCGTCATAGGCGCGGTTGCTCTCCGATCCCGTATATACAAAATGTTCAGGTATGGCCTGTTCTCCCAGCACCTGCCTGACCCGCGCGCGCAAGGCATCGCGATAATCGGCAGGCACTTGCCTGTTGTGCCATTCCAGGCGAAACAAGTGTCTGTCAAGAAGGCTCTTCGACAAAAAAGAGAGGGTAAAGTCGTCGGCTTCCGACCAGTATTTTATTGCAGCGGTGACGTCGTTGTCGTCAAGGAGGGCAAAGTGAAAGAGCGATTCGATTGGTTCGATTTTCCCGCTGTTGTCCCGGTACAAAAACCAGGCCAGATGGCGGGGCGCTTCCAAACGGACGCCTTCGAGGGCCAGTTCGCGTGCGCGTTGCAGGGTGTGAATCAGCATTTGCTCGGCCGCCACGCCTGTTTTGTGGAGGTACACCTGCCAGTACATCAGACGCCGGGCAATCAGGAATTTTTCGATGCTGTATATGCCTTTTTCTTCCACCACCAGTTCGCCTTTGTGCACCGCCAGCATCTTGATAATCCGGTCGTAACCGATGACGCCCTCGCTCACACCGGTAAAAAAGCTGTCGCGATTCAGGTAGTCCATCCGGTCCATATCCAACTGTCCCGACACCAACTGGTGCAAAAACTTTTTGGGATATCGGTCATTAAATATAGCGATGGCGAGCGACAACCTGCCGTCAAACTGCCGGTTCAGGTCTTCCATCAGCAGGGTGGATACCTCTTCGTGGTGCAAATCGAGCAACACATGTTCGAGTGCATGCGAAAAGGGACCGTGTCCGACATCGTGCAGCAATATAGCGGCGCTGACGGCTTCCGCCTCCTCGGCCGTGATCGTGGCGCCTTTGGAACGCAGCATTTCAATGGCCTCCTGGGTAAGATGCAGGGCCCCCAGGGCGTGGTGAAAACGGGTGTGCATGGCGCCGGGATACACATAGGGCGCCAAGCCCAGTTGCCGGATGCGTCGCAACCGCTGAAAATAGGGATGATCAATCAGGTCGAGCAGCAGGCCGTAAGGCACCGACACAAACCCGTAAACGGGGTCGTTGAATATTTTTTTTCGGCTGGTCATCAGTAATCGGATGAAGGTTGGCACAAAGTTGCGTATTCGTGCGGGCGCTGTCAAATTAGTTTTCAACAACCGAAAATAAGCTGTTAGGCGACAGCGTTCCCAAACATACCAAAGGGTGAGGCAGGAACATATTTGAACGGATATGCAAATTCCAAAACGGTCTGATAAAGACCTGTATTAATGTTACATTTGGCCCATTCCCTTTTTTTCATTCATCATCACAAAATCATTACCCCCTTAACCATCTTTAATACATTCACCCTATGGATAAAATCAAAATACTCTGGGCCGACGACGAGATTGATCTGCTCAAGCCCCACCTGATGTTTTTGCAAAGCAAAGGCTATGATGTAGTGACGGCCTCCAACGGCCACGACGCAGTGGAAACTTACCTGGAACAGGCCGGCGAAATCGACGTGGTTTTTCTGGATGAAAGCATGCCCGGCCTCACCGGCCTCGAGGTATTGCCAAAAATCAAGGAGATCAACGCACTGGTGCCGGTGGTCATGATCACCAAAAACGAAGCCGAACACGTGATGGAAGAAGCCATCGGTTCGCAGATATCCGACTACCTGATCAAGCCGGTCAACCCCAACCAGATACTGCTGACGCTTAAAAAGATCATCGACAACAAACGGCTCGTCCGGGAAAAAACGGCGATGGACTACCAGCAGGAGTTTCGCCAGATCTTTATGCAGATCACCGGCGGCCTCGACCATGCGGAATGGGTAGATGCCTATAAAAAGATCGTCAACTGGGAGCTCCGCCTCGACAACAACCAGGCAGAGGTGGGCGATATCCTGTCGCAGCAGAAAGAACAGGCCAATACCGAGTTCTCCAAATTTGTCGGAAAAAACTACTTCGACTGGGTGGATAAAAACAAGGAATCCGGTCCGGTGATGTCGCACTCCATGATGCGCAAGCATATCTTTCCGCATATTGGCAGCGAAGTGCCGACGATCGTGCTCCTGCTCGACAACCTGCGCTTCGACCAGTGGAAAGTGATCGAGCCTTTCATCAACGAGATGTTCCGCACGGAAAACGAAGGCTACTTCTTCAGCATCCTGCCTACGGCTACCCAGTACAGCCGCAACTCCATTTTTGCCGGGATGATGCCCGCCGATATTGAAGCGGCATTCCCCGACAAGTGGAAAAACGACACGGACGAGGGAGGGAAGAACCTGTTCGAAGATTTCTTCCTCGGCAAACAACTCGAACGCACCTTCCGAAAAGGGGTCAAATGGGAGTATATCAAGGTGACCAACGTCCAGCACGGCAAAGACCTGGTCGACGACATCCTGCACACGCTCAACAACGACCTGACGGTGATCGTGTACAACTTTATCGATATGCTTTCGCATGCCCGCACCGAAATGGAGGTACTCAAGGAACTTGCCGGCGATGAACGCGCCTACCGCTCGCTTACCCGCTCGTGGTTTGTGCACAGCCCGTTATGGGCCGCCCTGCAAAAACTGGAAGGCCGCGACGTGCAGCTCTTTGTCACCACCGATCACGGTACCATCCGCGTAAATACACCCTCCAAGGTGGTCGGCGATCGCGAAACAACCACCAACCTGCGTTATAAAGTAGGCCGAAACCTCCAGTACGAGCGCCGCGACGTACTGGAAGTGCGCGACCCCAAACAGGCCGGCCTGCCGCGCCCCAACATCAGCAGCACGTTTATTTTTGCAAAAGAAGACTGCTTTTTCCTGTACCCGAACAACTACAACCACTTCCACAATTACTACAAGAATACCTTTCAGCACGGAGGTATCAGTCTGGAAGAAATGATCTGCCCGATCGTGCGGCTGCGGAGCAAGTAGCCTTGAAGCGTGGTCCGGGTGTTTTCCCTTCCGGACAGGGGTTTGTCATGTTATGGTGGCACACGGGCATTACCCGTGTGCCACTGCTAATTTTTATCCCCCAAACTGCCTCAAATGATGGTCGAGGTGCTTCCACATGCCGATGCTCCATTCGTCGGGCGTCAATTCCCCGAAAAACGGATGCGGGTGTGTGGTTACGTTTCCGGCCCCGCCCTGATGAAATTTTTGTACCTGACTGATCAACTGTGCCTTTTCCCGATCAAAATCGAGCGATTCGGCCTTGTTTATGGCGCGGCTGGTCGGACTGTTTTTCTCAAAAGGCTCTTTGTCCGAATATTTTGACCGGAAAAAACGGCCGATCAGCCGCCCGATGAAGGCGCGAGGCGGGTTGATCTCGCCGGAAGCCATTTTCAAAGCCCCGGTGCAATGGTTCAGCATTTGTACGACTTCCATTTGGCCCCATTGGCGTTGAGCGTCCGGCTGGATATTTTCGATACGCCGGAGTATGTCCTGCATGTCCGTTGGGGAGAAAAGGTTGTTCATACGAATAGGCTTGGTGTGAAGGATGTTGTTTTCAGACAGGTAAAGTTCTATGAAAAACTTGGATCATCCGCACTCGGTCCGTAACTGCCGGGGATGGGCACATCCAGCAGGCGCAGGTAAACGCCGAGTTGCGCCCGGTGGTGGATGATCTGGCTGAACGTCATACGGATAACGTCCATTTTGGGCGATACGCTGTAGATTGTATCCCCATTGCGAAGCGTCCAGGGTTTGTTCAGGTGTTGTTCGTTTTCATCCACGAGTTGGGTTTTGCCGTCGGCCAGACTTTTTTCAAAATGCGCGAGCAATTCGGGGGTGTTGTTGATCTCCAAGGGTTGGTAAGGGTTCGACGCGAAGTCGAGTTCGTCTGTCGTGAGAATCATTGGGACCCAGGTCGGCAGTTCGGCGATATGCGTCGCCAGGCTCCGGATGTTCATGCTTTTGGGGTGCGGACGCCAGTCGTATTTATCGTCGGGCACGCAGGACAGCATTTTGCGGGTGGTACGGGCTTCTTGTTCCAGTTCATGGAGAAACAGTTGAATAATGGTCATTTTGCATCAATTTATGGTGAAGAATGATGCAAAGGAAACGGCGCTCACTGACAGCCTTATGTCAGTGGATTTGACGCAACGTTTAAAAAAATAGAAAAAATATCAGGCCGTCTCCCGCATCACCATTTCCTCCATGATCTTCAGATATTCGGCCAGGGCGATGTGGTCTGTTTTTAGAAATGGCATCATCGTCGCGGCCAGCCGCCGGATGCGCGAGGTGCGGAAATCGCGGTAGTCGTTGCGCAGATGACACCAGGCGATCAGGTGCCAGTTGAGCGAATAAAAGGTCAGGCCGATGGGTTCTACTTCACGGGTACTGGTTTCTCCACCGGAGGTTTCGTATTCGATCCGGAGGATGGTTTTCCCGACGATCGCGTTCTGGATGGTGGTCAGGTAACTGGTATCCGGTAACATGTGGGCATATATTTCCGGAATGAAATGCGCTGTTTGTGCCTGTATCTGCTCGAAGTTTTTTCGCTGCAGGTTGCCCAGTACCATCTTGATTTTCGAGAGCGCCGTTCCGAAATGCTGCCGGGTCGATTTATCGGAGAAACGCGTGACCAGCGGTTCGAGCAAGGCCAGGGTATTGGCCTCCTCCATCGTGAGCGATACCGGTGGCAGAAAGTAACCTTCGGTGATAAAATACCCTTTCCCGGCTTCGAAACCGACAGGCACTCCGATCTCGCCCATAGCCCGCAGGTCGCGGAATACGGTGCGCACACTGGTATTGAAGTGCGCGGCAATGGCCTCGGCGGTCATGTATTTTTTCGATTGCAGGGCAGTCACGATGCCCATGAGGCGGTCAACCCGGTTCATATCTGAAATTGAAAACTTTAATTGATTAACACAGGCTCGGCGTATGGCGTCTCGCCCGGGGCACATTTTATCTTTGCAGCATTGCACCATCCGGCAAGCAGGATGGCCCAATATTGTCTGCACTCGTAAAAATACAACAATGTACTATAACCAGGATTTGGCCGTCATTCACGACACCGGATTTTCTGCCATGGCAGAAGCGGCAGCGACACAGGCACTCGACCTGATCCGTCGGAGTGGCATGCAGTACGCTGTCGTGGTTGATTTAGGCTGTGGCAGCGGCACATTTGCAAGGCATGTTGCAGCCGAAGGACACCGGGTGGTGGGTGTGGATTATTCCGAAAACATGGTGCGTATTGCCAGGGAGCAGGTGCCCGCAGCCGAGTTCCACCAGGGCTCTTTTCTCGATTTTGCGCTGCCGCCCTGCGACCTCGTTACGGCAATCGGCGAAGTTTTTAATTACCTGTTTGACGAAAAAAACAGCCTGGATGCGCTGGAAGGTGTATTTCGCAACATTTATGCAGCCCTGCATCCGGGAGGCATTTTGATGTTCGACAGCATCGAGTCCGGTATTTTGGGTGCGTCGCCGCAAAGCAGGCGTATTATTGAAAACGACGCATGGACGCTGTTTCTGGACTATTCAGAAGATCGCGCTGCCGGTACCCTGGAACGCAGGATTGTAATTTTCAGGAAAGAGGGAGGCTCCGAACTGTACGCCAAAAGTGTTGAAGTGCACCGCCTGAACCTCTATGACCGGCAACTGATACGGGACCGGCTGCTTTCTGTCGGCTTTTCCGAGGTAACTACTCTGGAACGATACGCGAATTTGCAGTTGCGGGACAAGAACTATGTAGTGGTAGCCGTAAAATAAGGCAGGCCGGGGATGAGATACTGGAACAGGAAATGCCGGTTGCGACAACAACTTTCCTCCAATTGTAACCACTGATACCGTAGTATTGAAAGCGAATGCCCCATTTTTGCGGGAAAATCACCGCCATGCGCGTATTTCGCTATGCTACCCTGTTTTTAATGATGCCGCTTCTCTTCAGCGCATCCCGTTGCCAGACCCAAACGCCACCCGCACTTTCCGGACATATTTCCCTCCGGCCCGGCCGGCGGCCGGTGCTGTACCTTGTGCAGCCGCGCAGTTTCGAGGAGATCGCTTCGAATTATGCAGGCCTCGTGGTGGATTCGGCAGTTGTTCAGGCAGATGGTTCCTTCGCTTTCAATCGTTTTGAACCGCCGGCCGCCCCCGTGCTGCTCGAACTCGTCATCCAGCCCGTCCCCGGCCGTTTTCCCAACAAATTGATCGATGATGACCCGGAAAAATCCAATTACCTGCCCCTGGTAGTGCAAAAAGGTATGCCCCTGCGGGTAAAGGCGGAAGCAGAGCATTTTCAGGCCACCGCTATGACAGAACCTTTTTCTGCAGATAACCAGGCCTTGCGGCAACTGCGCGACATCCGAAGACAGGCGTTTGGGCATTCGCCCGCCGCCGATGAGCACGTCGATGAAGGCACGTTAATGGAGCAGGCGACCCGGCTGGCGCAATTTCGCGCGCCGCTCATGGCCTTTGCCGACACAACGGCTTCGATGTGGGCCGCGCTGGTTGCCGTGCGATGGGTTAGTCCCGAAAACGACTACGAACGGGTACCGGAATTTTTAAGCGGGCAATGTATCCGCTGGCGGGAAAGGTACCCTGAACACCCTTTCACGGCACAACTTTGCCGCCGCGCCGCGCCCGGTAAATTGCCTGTAATGATCGGCGACACCATTCCCGATGTTCCGCTGCCCATGTCGGACGGCGACACCCTGCGCCTGCACACGCTGCTTGGCGCCCGGCTCACCCTGATCGATCTCTGGGCCTCGTGGTGCGCGCCCTGCCGTCGCGAAAACCGGGAGGTGCTGGCGCCGCTTTGGGCGGAATACCGCGACGCCGGACTGGCCATCGTCGGTTATGCACTCGACAGCAGTCCGGAGGCCTGGCAGGCCGCTATTCGAAAAGACGGGGCTTCCTGGGCGCAGGCGTCGCACCTCGGCGGCGATGAGTCGCCTTTCCTCGAGGCCCTGCGGGTGACGACAATCCCGGCAAATTTCCTGCTTGATGCAGACGGGAAAATAGTGGCCAGGAACCTGCACGGGCAGGCGTTGAAGGATTTTGTGCGTGTTTTTGTACAATAAGGGCTGTTGTTTGTCGCGGCGATACGATATTTGCTCACCACGACAATAGACGCACAGACTCGTCAACTCAGCACGTTCAGATGAAACACAGCATCTCCACCATCACCCCCTTCACCATTTCAAGAGGCTTCCACGCCCGCATGATCCATACCGATAACATGACTATCGCATATGTCGATGTGGAGGAAGGCGCTGACCTGCCGGAACACGCGCACCTGCACGAACAAGTGCTTAATGTGCTGGAAGGTCGCTTCGAACTGATCGTGAACGGGCAACCGCATTTGCTGGAACCGGGTGATGTGTTTGCCATACCTTCCAATGCCCCGCATTCGGGTAAAGCGCATACGCGCTGTCGCATTATCGACGTATTTCAGCCCGTTCGGGAAGATTTTCGAAGCGGAAATGTAGCCTATGCCGTCCGGTAAGCGATGACGATATCGGTCTTGCTGCTCGTCATATTATCGGCATTTATCCATGCCTACTGGAATTATCTGGCCAAAACCGTCCCCAGCGGCGCGCCTTTTGTGTGGCTGCTGGCAGTGGTCATGTCGGTACTGCTGCTGCCGGGTGCGGTTATTTATGTGGCCATTTACGGTTTCGACTGCACCTTTGAGAATGTAGCCATACTGGCGATAACAGGTGTGCTGCACCTGGTCTATTTTCTGGTGTTGCAGCAGGGGTACCGGGTGAGCGATTTGTCGGTCGTGTACCCTTTGGCGCGGGGCAGCGGGCCCGTGTTTTCCACGATCGGCGCCGTGCTGTTTTTGAGCGAAACCGTTTCGGTGTGGTCGGTAGCGGGCCTGGCGACGGTGGTGGCGGGTGTTTTGTTGATTTCCGGATTTGGCCAGCGGCAAACAGGTGATGCGTCCAGGCGCCGGGCCGGGATATGGTACGGCATTTTTACCGGCATCCTGATCGCCTGCTACACGGTATGGGACGGCTATGCGGTAAAAAACCGGGCGCTGGCGCCGATCCTGATCGAATACTGCTCGCACCCGATCCGGGTGGCTGTGCTGGCGCCCGTCGGATGGCGACAGTGGCCGGCAGTACGTGCCCTGTGGGCGGCGCACCGCTGGAAAATAATCGTGATCGGTGCGATCAGTCCCCTGGCTTTTATCATGGTATTGTATGCCATGAAAACGGCGCCGATACATTATGTGGCGCCCGTCCGCGAAATGAGCATTGTTTTCGGCGTTATTTTCGGTGCAAAACTCCTGACCGAGGAAAATTTCAAACCCCGCCTTGTCGGATCACTGTTGATTCTGGCAGGAATCGTACTTTTGTCAGTCTAACTAATTTACCAAATCATGGGCATCGCAAAACCATTCAACCTCCAGGCCTGGATCGACGAAAACCGCCACCTGCTCAAGCCGCCGGTAGGCAACAAACAGATCTACGTCGGGAACGACGATTTTATCGTCATGATCGTCGGCGGCCCCAATGGCCGCAAGGACTACCACTGGGAGGAAGGCGAAGAACTTTTCTACCAGTTGGAAGGCGACATTCAGGTGAAGATCATCAACGAAGACGGCAAACCGGAAACCATCGACATCCGGGAAGGGGAGATGTTCCTGTTGCCTCCGCGCATCCCGCACTCGCCGCAGCGCCCGGCAGGCACGGTCGGCCTCGTGCTCGAACGCACCCGCAACGAAGGCGAGGTGGACAAACTGTTGTGGTTCTGCGACAACTGCGGCGCCAAATTGCACGAGGCGGGGTTCCCGCTCAAGGATATCGGCACCCAGATCAAACAGGCCATCGGCGAATTTATGGATGATGAAAACGCGCGTACCTGCAAACAATGCGGCACGGTAATGCCGAAATCGTAACACCCGATGAGCGACTTTGTAGAAACCTATCGCAACGTTATAGTTCAGATCGCAACGCCCAACAGCACCGGCACGGGCTTTTTCCTGCGCAACCGCGGCCTGATTGTGACCAACCACCATGTCGTGGAGGGCAACCGCGCCGTTGTGGTGGAGGGGGCAAAGTTTCCCAAACAACTCGCCAATGTGCGCTACACCGATCAGCGTTACGACCTGGCATTTCTCGACGGCCCCGGCGGCGATATCGATCTGCCGGAGGTACGGCTCGGTGTGGGGAAAGCCCTTCGTGAACGCGATCCGGTCACGGCAATGGGACACCCTTTCGGCTTGAAGTTTTCAGTAAAAAGCGGTATTGTTTCCAATACACGGGAAGTCATGAACGGCATCCCGTACCTCCATATCGACGCAGCCCTGAATCCGGGCAACAGCGGCGGTCCGCTGGTCGACAACGACGGCGAGATCGTCGGCATCAATACTTTTGTCATCCGCGACGGCGACAATACCGGTTTTTCGCTGCCGGTCGGCTTCCTGCAGGAATCGCTCGACGGTTTTTTGCAACTGGATACGGACAACGCCTGCCGCTGTCCGGCGTGTATGAACATCGTTACGGAAAAAACCGTCGACAAAGACTTTTGCACTTTTTGCGGCAATCGTGTGGAATTGCCCTCCGCTGTCGACGAATACGCGCCCTCGGGCGTCCCGAAAACGATCGAGTTGCTCATCGGAAAGGTGGGCCACGATGTAGCGCTCAGCCGCTGCGGTCCCAATGCCTGGGAGATCAGGCAGGGCAGCGCCAAGATCATCATCACTTACCACGACAAATCGGGGCTTATCTCCGCCGACGCCGTGCTTTGCCAGTTGCCCAAGGATAACATCAAACCCCTGTACGAATACCTGCTCCGGCAGAACTACAGCAACGAGGCACTCACCCTGAGCGTGCACGACCAGGACATCATCCTGTCGCTGCTCATCTACGACCGCTACTTGAACGAGGAAACCGGGCAGTCGATGCTGGCCAACCTGTTCGACAAAGCCGACTATTACGACGATATTCTGGTGGAGCAGTATGGCGCGACGTGGAATGTGGAGGATTGAGGTGTGATATAAAATCGGCGCCGGAGTTTTGTTTTTCTGAAAAACCGCTACTTTTGCGGCCATGTTACATCCGATCATTTCCAGCAGCATTATTATTATTCGTCCCGGTGCGCACACCTGACGCGGTAAGGCTGTTGGAAAAACAGAAACCCCGGCAAGTGTGCAACTGGCCGGGGTTTTTGATTGGGAAAATAACAACGAACAACAAGCGATAAATATAATGTACCGCGAATTCAAGCACCTCCACCTTCCCTCAATCGACGCCGAAATACGGCAGTTCTGGGAAGACGAAAAGATATTTGAACGATCCGTCGAGCAGCGCCCGACCGACCAGTCTTTCGTGTTTTACGAAGGCCCGCCCTCGGCCAACGGCAAACCCGGTATCCACCACGTGATGTCGCGTACGGTGAAGGACCTGTTTTGCCGCTACCACACCCTGCTCGGGCGCCGCGTAGAGCGCAAAGGCGGCTGGGATACCCACGGCCTGCCCATCGAACTGCAGGTGGAAAAGGAACTCGGTATCACCAAGGAGGATATCGGGAAAAAGGTGACAGTGGAGGAGTACAACTCGGCCTGTCGCAGTACCGTGATGCGCTACAAAGACTTGTGGGACGACATCACCCGCCGCATGGGCTACTGGGTCGACCTCGACAACCCGTATATCACGTTCAAAAACGACTACATCGAGTCGGTGTGGTGGCTGCTGCAACAACTCTACAACAAAAAGACCGCCTCGGGAGAGCCTTTCCTGTACAAAGGCTTTACCATACAGCCCTTCAGCCCCGCCGCAGGTACGGGCCTGTCGACGCATGAACTCAACATGCCGGGCACCTACAAGGACGTGACAGACTTCACCACGGTGGCCATGTTCGCTGTACGACGGAACGCCAAATCCGCCTTCCTTTTCGATACCGAAGGAGAAGATGTGCGCATCCTCGCCTGGACGACCACGCCCTGGACGCTGCCCTCCAACGTAGCACTCACCGTCGGACCTGATATCGAATACGCCAAGGTAAAAACACTCAGCCCCTACACCGGCCAACCCGTAAGCGTCGTGCTGGCTAAAGACCGTCTTTCGGCCTATTTCAACCCGGAAGACGCCGGCCTGTCCTTTACAGACTTCAAACCCGGCGACAAGAAACTGCCTTACCAGGTATTGCGGGACAATATAAAAGGCGCTGAACTGGTCGACGTGCGTTTCGAGCAACTCCTGCCCATGCCCGAGCTGATGAGCCCCGAACTTGAAGAGAAAGGTTTTCGCGTCATCCCCGGCGACTTCGTCACTACGGAAGACGGCACCGGCGTGGTACACACGGCGCCTTATTTCGGCGCCGACGACTTCCGGGCCTGCAAGGCGGCAGGCGTGCCCTTTATCGGATTGCCCAACGCCAAGCAGCCCGACCTGCCGTTCCCGCTGGTAGACCGCACCGGGCGTTTCGCCGTGGAAGTGCCCCTTTTCGGCGGGCGTTTTGTGAAGGAAGAATACTACTCCGCCGAAGCGCGCCAGCAGCCCGATTTCAAACCCACCGATCTGCTGATCGCGCTGCACCTCAAGGAAGAGAACAAAGCCTTCCGCGTCGAGAAATACAAGCACCCGTATCCGCACTGCTGGCGGACCGACAAACCCGTGCTCTATTACCCGCTGGACTCCTGGTTTGTGCGCGCCTCGGCAGCCAAAGACCGCATGGCCGAACTGAACCGCACGATCAACTGGAAACCCGCGTCTACGGGTACCGGCCGCTTCGGGCAGTGGCTCGACAACCTGCAGGACTGGAACCTTTCGCGCTCGCGCTACTGGGGCGTGCCGCTTCCGATCTGGCGTACGGAAGACGCAGAAGAGGAACTGTGCGTCGGCTCGGTAGAGCAATTGAAAAAAGAAATTGAAAAGGCCAACGCTGCGCTCGGGCTTTCCCAGCAACTGGCCGACGACCTGCACCGCCCGTATATCGACGACGTCGTGCTGGTGGCGCCTTCCGGCAAACCCATGCGCCGGGAACTTGACCTCATCGACGTGTGGTTCGATTCGGGCTCCATGCCTTATGCTCAATGGCACTATCCTTTTGAAAACCAGGATAAATGGAAGCAAAACTTCCCGGCGAATTTTATCGCCGAAGGCGTCGACCAGACCCGTGGCTGGTTCTATACCCTGCACGCCATCGCTACAATGGTGTTCGACTCGGTGGCCTTCAGGAACGTGGTCTCAAACGGTCTTGTACTCGACAAGGATGGCAATAAAATGTCGAAGTCGAAAGGCAACGTCGTCGACCCCTTCGATACCATCGCCGAGTACGGCGCCGATGCCACGCGCTGGTATATGATGGCCAATGCCAATCCCTGGGACAACCTTAAATTTGATACAGGCGGCATCCTCGAGGCGCGTAACAAACTGTTTGGAACGCTTTTCAATACCTACAACTTCTTCGCGCTGTACGCCAACCTCGACGGCTTCCGGATGGATGAATCCAACGTGATGCCCTACGACAAGCGTACGGAACTCGACCGCTGGGTTATTTCCAAACTGTACAGCCTCGTCAGCGATTACCGCGCAGCCATGGACGATTACGATGTGACGAAAGCCTGTCGCGCGATCGAGGAATTTGTCGACGAACACCTGTCGAACTGGTATGTGCGCCTGAGCCGCCGCCGCTTCTGGAAAGGGGAACTGAACGACGACAAAACCGCTGCCTACCAGACGCTTTTCGAGTGTCTCATGGTAACGGGCCAACTCATGGCCTCCGTCGCGCCGTTCTTTTCGGACTGGTTGTACCGGAACCTCACCGCGCCGGTTAAGGAAGTTGCAAAGGCAAAAAACACGCCGCTGCGCCACGATTCGGTACACCTGACTGATCTGGTCGCAGCCGACCCGTCGAAGATAGACAAAGCCCTTGAACGGCGCATGGACCATGCCCAGCGCATCTGTTCGCTGGCGTTGAGCATCCGCAAGAAAGAAAAACTGCGGGTGCGCCTGCCCCTGCAGAAAATCCTGCTGCCGGTACTCGACGAGGCTTTCATCGCAGAAGTAGAGGGGGTGAAAAACCTCATCCTCAGCGAGATCAATGCCAAGCAACTCGAATACATCACCGACGCTTCCGGGCTGCTGAAAAAAGGCGCCAAGGCCAATTTCAAAACGCTGGGCGCCAAACTCGGCAAGGACATGAAAGACGCGGCAGCATTGATTGCAGGTTTCAGCAACGAGCAAATCAACGCGCTGGAAGCCACCGGGGAAATGCCTGTGACGGTCAACGGCAATGCCTATACGCTGACGCCGGACGATCTCATCGTCACCACCGAAGACCTGCCGGGCTGGAAAGTGGCCTCCGAGGGCGCCCTTACCGTCGCCCTCGACGTGACGCTCACCCCCGAACTGCTCGCCGAAGGCACTGCCCGCGACCTGGTCAACCGCATCCAGAACATCCGCAAGGACAAGGATTTCAACGTGACCGACCGCGTTACTGTGACGCTGGAAAAACACTCGGCTATCCTCGACGCTGTGGCGCGTTTCCATGATTACATCAAGGCCGAAGTGCTGGCCACCGATCTGGTGCTGTCGGATGCGGTTGACGGGGAAAAAGTGGAACTGGACGATGAAGTGATGGTGGGGATTGACGTGGTGGTATCCTGATGGCCGGTTCAGCCAGGGGAGGGCATGTATCATAAGTAACAGCCTTGAGCAATTTACCCAATTTTATTGCGGGGGCGA
>CALMBD010000015.1 GCA_937861115.1 uncultured Bacteroidota bacterium
CGGCGGCGCCGGAAGGCACCTCCGCGCCCGACATTCCGCCGCTGCCGCCGCTGCGCTTCCGCTTTTTCGCGGGCGATGCGGGCTTCTTCGGCGGCGAGTTCTTCTTTTCGCCGTCGTTCCTCCTCCGCTGCCATCCGCCGCTTTTTCGCCCGCACCACCGGCGCCAGCAGGGTATCGTGGCTCAGTTCGTAGTTATGGCCGCCGAGGGTGTTCGGTTCGCGGCGCACGAGGAAGGTGTTTTCGAGTTCGCGCAGCAGGTCGGGGCTCAGTCCCGCCACCTCGAAGTCTTTGAGCAGTGCCTGCCCATCCACGCTCAGGCGGCGGCCTTCGTCGGTGGCGGGGTCGTAGCGCACCAGCCCGTCTTCAATCACCCGGCGGGCGGCGTCGCGCTGGGTTTCGGGCAGCAGCGCCAGGCGGCGTTCGTAGTATTGCGCGAATACTTCCGTAAAGTCGGGCAGGTCTTCTGCAGCGACATCCGGGCGGCCGTTGCCGTCGCGGTCGGGTACCAGTCCCGCTGCCACCTTGTTTTCGATGCTGTCGCAAAGTATCTGTAGTTGGAAGGCCTCCACGCCACTTTGTTGCGCGGTGTTGGAGATGGCCAGGCCCGCCAGTATCTTGTCGAGCGCGTCTTCCCGGTATTCGAAGGGCGGAGAGGCAAACGCCCACTGATCCTTCAACGGCGTCATGGTGATGCGGCCTTCGCGCAGGTCGGGCCGCGGGTCGGTCAGTGCTGCCGGGCCGGTGATGGCTTCCCGCGCCTGCTCGCGGCTCAGGGCTTTCAGTTCGTATCGCTTGTGCAGGATGGCCGGCAGGCGGTCTTTAAGCCTGTCCATTTCGTGCATCCGGTCGGAACGGATAGCGAACAGCACCCGGATGTCCATCGGCGCCGTGAGCAAGCGGCGCTGCTCGCGGTCGAGTGTGCGGGCTGCCTCGCGCAGTTCCTCGGGTGGTTCGCCGTTAAGCAGGTCGGCGAGTTGGTCGCGGAAAGCGCGCTGTTGCTCCGTCGGATAGGAGAAAAACTCCTCGAACTGGTCGAACACCAGCAGGTAACTGCCTTTCCTGCCGCTGTCGAGTTGTTTGAAATGGGTCCACAGCGTGGGCGGCAGGCGCCGGAGAAAAGCGGCATCCGGCTGCAGCCGTTGTTGCAGCGGCGTTTTTCGCTGCACTGTTTCTGCCGGTGGAAAACTCTGCCCGGCGATGTACTCGCCCAGGCGCACTTCTACTGCGGTCATCACCTTGCCCAGCCGGGGCAACACGCCGGCGTTCAGTAGCGACGATTTGCCGTAGCCCGATTTGCCGAACAGCACCACCAGCCGCTCGGCGCGCACCATTTCGTACAGGTCGGCGATGTCGCGGTCGCGGCCGAAGAACAGTGCGCTGTCGCCGGCCTCAAAAGGCCGCACACCCGGGTAGCGGTAGATTTTCATACGGTCGGGAGTTGTTTGGCGAGTTTCAGGATGGTGTCGGCGAGTTTGTTCTGCCGCGGGAAAAAGTCGCGGCTGTCGAGCATGGGTTTTTCTTTCAGCAGGGCGTGTACCTGACCGGAAATCATCGTGGCGTCGTCGGCCAGCGCGGAGCCTTGCGCGGCATGGAGCAGTCTTTCCACGGCTTTTTCCACGTTGCCTTTTTGCAGCAGCCGGATGATATCGCTCTGTTCGGCGCTGCCCGGCAGGGTGGTTGTACGCAGGATACCTTCGTCGGCGCAGGCCTGATAGAGTTCGGCGAGCAGGTCGCGGTCGTCGCCCAGGAATTTGATTTTGAACTGGTTGAGCAGGAATGCCTGCGTGTCGTCGTCGGGCGTCGCGGTTTGGGGAGCGATGCGGCGCACCGCCTGGCGCATGTTGAGCAGGCGCAGCAGCAGTTGGGTATGCCAGCGGTCGAACTGGAAACCGAGGAACAGGAACGTCTTGGTATCGCCCAGGACATTGCGCAGGCGCTCGGGCAGTTTGGGCGCCGAGAGCATGCCTTCGAGCAGGCGCAGCAGGTCGTCGTAGTCGAGCAGCAGCGACGACTCGCGGGCTACACAGCCTGCCACGTTGTAGAACAGCGGCGCTTCGCGCGTCGGCGTTTCGATGTCTTCGGGTGCATTTGGATAAAACGCCGAAAAGCGGTGCGTCACGCCCAGCCGGTAGGCCAGGTCGCTCAAAAAGGTATCGGGGCTTACCGACACCACCAGCGGGAAGGGAATTTCGATGATCTCCTGAAAAATGGCTTCGTTGGGCCGCATGCCGCGGTAGAGGTCGGCCACAGCCTCGGCAATCTCGGGCTTGTCGTCCTGATTTTTGATGATAAAAAAGCCGTCGCGTTCGTAGTACGAAGCGATCTGATCGCTGAACTGCTGCTGAATTCTTTGTCGCACGTAGTGCTGCATCGGCACGCCGTCCACGTCGAAGAGTTCCGGTCCGAGGATGAGCGTAGCGTTCCCGGTTTTCAGGTCGGCGACGATTTTGCTGATGTCTGATGAAGGTTCAGGCATGTGTTTTCAATGGTGGTGGAGTGGCAGGTATAAATCGTTTCGCATTCAGGTTATTTGGTGGGTCGCACCCTATTCTTTCACCACCCTTTTCATCACCCGCTCCTCCCCCATCCTGATCTCGAGCAGGTACACCCCGGCGGGTTCGCGGGTCAGGTCGATGAGGTATTCGTCGGGCAGCCGGCGCGTGGCGATCAGGCGGCCGGTGAGGTCGCTGAGGCGGGCGGTGCCTTCCGAGAGGTCGCCTTTTATTTTTACATAACCGGTGGTGGGATTGGGGTACAGTTCCAGTTCGGGCCCGCGGGTCAGTTCAACGCTGATGATGGACGAATAGGCGTAGGTTCCGTCGAAATCGACCTGTTGCAGGCGGTAATAGTTGCGGCCGTTGGCAGGCTGGTCATGGCGAAAAACATAATCGTTCGGGGCTGCGGTGGTGCCTTTGCCGGGCACGGTACCAACCGGCACAAAATCGATACCGTTGGTGCTGTGCTCCACCCGGAAGTGGTCGTTGTTCTTTTCGGAGGCCGTATGCCAGTGCAGCAGGACGGCATCGTTGTCTTCTTTGCCATTGAAGGCCGTCAACTCAACCGGCAGGATTGCCGCGCATGCCGTCTCCACCTGCTGCCTGTTGGAGCAGCCTGTTGCGTTGTTACTGATGGTAGCGGGTTTGGGCGGAACGATATTCAGGTATGCGCAGATGCCTTCGGCTTCACATTCGGGCAGGGAGGTATTGCCGGTGATCGTGAGTCCGCCGACGAGTGTAAAGTTGCCAAGGCCCACCAGCGAGGTCAGGGAGGTATTGGCAGCGATCGACATTGTTCCCGGGATATTGTTGAGGCTGGGAAAATCTATCGAGGTAAGGCCGGTATTGTTGGAAATGCTGAAGTTGTGGCCGAGTTCGCTCAGGCTGACAAAGTCATTTATGGTGGTCAGGTTGGGGTGTTTGTTCACTTCAAAATTCCAGTTGGCGCCGCCCAGTCCGACGCTGTTCAGGCTGTTGAAGGCATTGAGGCTCACCAGGGAGGCATTGTCTTCAACACTCAGGTACCAGCCGACCGAGGTCAGGTTATTCATGGTATTGATCGAAAGCAGGGCGTTATTCTTGTTGAACAGGATGTATTCGGTCACCGTCTGGAGGTTGACGAGCAGATCGCTCAGGTCGGTCAGGTTGTCGTTTTCGATGATAACGAGGCTGGCCACGTTGGTCAATACGCCACCGGCCGTCATGCCGTCGAGGGTGAGCAGGCCGTCGTTGTTTTGTATCTTCAGGAGCTTGTCGACGTGGGTGAGTCCACCCATCCCCTGCAGGCTGGTCAGGGAGTGGTTGGCCTCAATGGTCAGGTCTCCGAGTATTTCGGTAATATTATCCAGTCCCGTCAGCGAGGTAAGGGCGGGGTTGAAGTTGACGTAAAAGTTTTTGCTGGACCCGGTGAGCTGCGATAGTGGTGTCAGGTCGGTAACATCGGCGCCGGCGACTTCAAAGCGGACGCCGAGGTAATCGCAGCCCGGAAAATTGGTCGGAAAGGCATTCACTTGTGCCTGGGTGGTGAGCAACACAGGCGAACTGGGGCATTGGGCCTGTGCCGCAAAGCCGGCCCGAAATATCAGGAGCAGGATTACGAATCGTATATGTATCATCGGAGGGCGGTGTTTGTTGCCAGGTTGCTGGCCGTGCATGTATATAACTTATGAAAGGTAAGGCGTTTTGTGGCTGTTATCGCAAAATCTGGTCTATTTGCGTTGTGGCTGCCCGGGCAGGCGCTCAAAGAAGGGGCCTTTTGACGGCGCAAAAATAGTGCCGTCCGGTCAATACCCACAGATATTTTTCAGCGGCGAGAATTTGGGGTATTATTCAAACAACGTCACTGCGGAAACGGAGCCTTGGCGGCGTGGCATGGAGAAATCTTTTGGCGCCCGTCCCGGGATTGTCCCAGGTACCGTCCCAGGTACCGCCGGCTTTAGCCGGCGCATGTTTCCCAATTGACCGGAATAACTACAATATCCATGTGTCCGCACCTACACTGCTTCCCTGTCCGAAATATCAGCCAATGGCGCAACCGTGAAGTTGTCAAAAAAACCGTAAACAATGGAAGAGGCCAAAAACTCCTTCCGGTCGTAAATTTCAGTAAAAAGCGACAATATGAAACAGGTCAGGGCCAGCAGGAACATTACTTTCAGACCAGGGGAATAAACAGGCGAATAAAGAGCAAATGTTGTCAGTAATATTGCGTTAATTATGATATAGTAGATATTATAAACATCCTTCCGTCCATTCTCCCTTTTAACCTGTTCCTGGGTAAGACTCCCGTGAAAGTCAAAGTAGGTGATGTTGCCGGCGTCAAATTTTTCAATATAATAGCCATATATTTTTTGTAAAATTACTGTTTCGATGATATCGGAATTTAATATGTTTTCCGGCCTTGCCCAGCTTCTGAAATAGAAGAAATGAAACAATGCATCCTTATTGTTGTGAAAATAATCATTGACAATTCTATCAACGGGCAACAATGCCTTGAAAAACCTTGATTTAAACGTATACCGATTTAGAAACGTCCTGGTTAGTATTACGTTTCTAAACAGACTTATGATAGAAACAATATAATCCAGAATAAACATGCCGACGATACCCAAAAGCGTTACTGCCGAAACAGCGGTTACACCTAATATAAACGTATCAAAATTCTTCAGTTCAAGGGCTGCATTTTTAATCATCAGGAATAAAGTTTCCCCTCCCATAAAGTGTGCAGCCATACCTAGACAACAAACTACCCCCATAAACATGGACGGTATACTCTTGTAAAATTTTAAAAGTTGCTCCATATTCTTTCAGGCGTTTTCATTTACCGGCAAGGATTTATGCTTTTCTGGCAAAACCTGCCAGTCGGCGCAATTGCCTCTACTTGTCCGAGTGCAAAAATGACCTTTGATCCTGTGAATATCGGCTTGTCCGCCAACAAATCTCGCTTTTTTCAAGCGAAACAGAAAATCCGGAGTTCCAGGGTTTGTTAATCCGTCTTTTCAGGATCAGGTTTGATTTGTGCGCTGGGATTTGCCGGGCGCAGAAAAAACAGCGCCGCCCCCGCAAT
>CALMBD010000016.1 GCA_937861115.1 uncultured Bacteroidota bacterium
TGGCCAGCCGGAGTTCCATACTGACGCTGTCGTTGAACTGTTGATAGGCCTGATACCGGTTGTAGTGAAAGGCAATGGTGTCGCCAAGGGAAGAATAAGGCGTCTGGAGTTTTGCGCCGTACAATCCGGTCAGTTTATCCGATACGATCACCTTGTTTGCCTCCAGATGGCTGAGTTCAAAGCCGCAGCGTTCTTTCGCCGAAAGGTTGCGCAGCGTTCCCGAAAATACCAAGTCGTCTGTAAACGCAACACTGTCGGCCTGAAGGCTGATGTCGTGTACCCGAAGGTGGTTGTAATCCATGACATCGGGCAGCGAAACGAAGTTCGGGGAGTCGTTGAACTTGTCCAGCAAAAACCGGCCTTCCGTCAGGGAAAAGCGGCCGATGGCAAACTCGAACGGTTTCCTTGGTTGCGCCAGATCAATGGTATCGATGGATGTGGATATGGCTTTGGCCAGCGGTGGCGCGCGCTCCGGCAGCGGGTTCTTGGGCCAATCCTCGACGGCAAAAGTAAAACCGTTGATGTCGGCGGAACGTATATCGGCAATTTTGGACGGAATATCGAGGTTGTTGACACGTATAGTGGCAGAGGATACCCGGAACAGCATCTTTTGCCCCGACTTTTTGTCGTCTTTCAGGAATTCGACATCCCGTAGCCTTAAATTTTGGATCCGGACGGAGAACGGCCTTGGCTTTTTAGGCGGCGTATCGGGTGTTTTGGAGAAGTAATCCAGGATAAACTGGAGGTTGTAGTCGTAGGCGCCTTTGGGCCTGAGCATGTTGAACCGCGCTTTGTTCAGGCTTATCTCGTTGAATTCCAGTTTATTATTAAGCAGCGAAAAGATGTTGGAGTTCAGACCCGCCGTCAATTCGCCTGCGTACAGCAGCGTATCGCCTTTCAAATCTTCCACGTAAAAACCTTCCAGAACCAGGTTGTCGAAAAAACTGATGTTGACGCGCCGGACTTCCACCCGGGTGTGCAGTTCTTCCGAAAAGAAAGCCGTGACCTTGCGGACCAGCCAGTTCTGTACCGCCGGCATTTGCAAAACCAGGTACAGGGTAATCAGCAACAGGATGAATCCGAACACAATATTCTCTATACGCCGCCAGATCGCTTTTGCAAGCGAAAAGGCGCGCTGAGCCGGCGTTTGCGGCAGCGAATGTTGCGGTTTGGGTTGTTGCTCTGCCATTGAGAAGAAAAACTCGGCAAATTAACGCCGAAATGAGGCGAATTGCCATGTACAAAAGTGATTTTCAGTAATATTTAATTCGGCGCTACTTTTGCCCCCGCATGACAGCCCAAACGATTCGAACCGACGTGTGTATCATTGGCGCCGGACCGGCAGGTGCAACAACCTCACTTTTCCTGGCCAAACTAGGCATCCCCCACCTCATCCTGGATGCTGCCGTTTTTCCCAGGGACAAGGTGTGCGGCGATGGCCTAGACCTGAAGGTTGTTCGGGTGCTCCGGCACCTCGATCCGGCTATTGTACTGGAAGAACTTCCTGAAAATCCGTGGTTTATGCCCTGTTGGGGTACGCGATTCGTCACTCAAAACGGTCGAACCAGTGATTTTGTTCACCGCCCCGGTCCGGAAAGCGCACTCCCCTACCCCCTTTTCTGGACGGCAAAACGACGGCACTTTGACGACTTTCTGGTAAAAAAAATCGATCCGCGTTTTGCCGATTTCCGGCAGGGCTGCGCTGTTGAACGGATCGAAAAAGCGGGCAGGGAATGGCTGTTGCAAACCAGTACCGGCGACCTGATCCGGGCAAAATTACTCATTGGCGCCGACGGCGATCATTCGGCGGTACTCCGGCACCTGGGGGAACGGAAAGTTGATCGCAGGCATTATGCAGGTACCTTGCGGCAGTATTGGCGCGGTGTCGCCGGGCTGGACCCGCAAAACCTCATTGAGGTGTATTTTCCTCCCGGTCTGCCGATGTCCTATTTTTATATTTTTCCACTGCCCGACGGCGAAGCCAACGTCGGGTATGGCATGGTGAGTGAAGTCGCAGCAAAACACGGTCACAAACTGCGTGATATTTTTAAAACACTGATCCTGACCGATCCGGTTATGGCGCCGCGGTTCAGAAATGCTGAACCGATGGAGGAACCACAGGGATGGGGCCTTCCCCTGGCATCCCGGCGGCGGCGTGCATTTGGGGATGGTTACCTGCTGGTGGGCGACGCAGCTTCGCTGGTATGCCCGACCAGCGGCGAGGGCATTGGAACCGGGATGGTTTCCGGATATATCGCTGCCAGGTTTGTCCAACGGGCCCTTGAAAAAAGGCAGTTCGATGCCGAGCAGTTTAAAAACTATGATCGCGAGATATTTCGCCGGTTGAACAGCGAGATCCGGCTGTACAACCTGATGATGAACATTGCACCCGGTATCTATGATTTTGGTCTGAATTTACTGGCGCCCAACCCGTTATTCAAATGGTCGTTCTACCGGAGGGTAAACGGTTGGCTAAAAACCGCATACGAGCGGCCTATCGAGGTACATTACTAGCAGTGAACCAATTTTTTGCATCATTAATATTTTTTTAAGTGTTACTCTTCCACAAGTACTGCTTTGATAGAATGTGTTGCATGAGCAGTTGTCAACCTTATCATATAAGAACCGGCGGGCAGCTGCGGTTCAATCGCCTGGGAATGCAGCCCGGCGGTTTGATGTTCCCGTAAGATATGCCTTATTACGTTACCCTGAATATTCGTCATCTCAAGCGATATCTCCCCGGATTCGGTTAAAATATACTCCAGCCTGAAGGCATGACGCGCCGGGTTTGGATACAGAAGCATCGGCGTCGTAAGTGGCAGTTCGGTCACATGGCTTGTTTTTCCCCATTCCAGTATTCTTATCCCTGCCCAGTTGCTGACGAAGGGTATGACGGCTGTAATATATACAAGGTATATGCGGTTACTGTCGAGCGTCATGCCCCAGGTGCCCTGTTGATCGTCGGTTGATCCGTAACTGCCAACCAGTTTGGGTGCAGTCTGGACAGATACGTCGATTACACTCAATTCGCTTTGAGCAGACGATAGAAAGACCAGTTGGCATTCTGCATTATAATCGATCTGATTGGTATGCCCCGGACTGCCAACCCATATATTGGACGGGCTTTGACATTCCCACGGATTCCACCATGACACCTGAGTGATATTCGCAGTGTCAGTGATATCCAGCACTTCCATACCGCAGTAATCGACTGCCACGAAAGCGATGCTGCCATTTAATATTATATTATTGAAAGCCTGTTGTTTATTGTTGAAAGCGGGATTGATATACTGCCCTGTCTCCACCGGATGCGTCCTGTCTGAAATGTTAATTACACGCAGCCCGCCCGCATCGTAACACAGGTAAGCAATGTCGTCGCGGATCGCCAGGCCGCGCGCATTGGGCACCTGTGCCGGCGCCGGGTTGGGTGTAGGAAAGTCAGGGTCCGGTATATATTGTGATACGAAGGCAATATCGCCCGGCTGACTGACATCGAGAATATACAATCCCTGCGACATGGCACAGAGGTAAGCGTAATCGCCCTCAACAGTCACAGAGGCGCTGCCCTTGTCCTGAATGTCGGATTTCCAGACATCTTCTATTACAGGATCAGACGCATTGGCAATATTCACTACGGCAAGCCCTGCATTTTGGCCGTTATTGCCAAAAAAGTTGCCGAGTGCCAGGTAAAGGCGGTCTTCCCGGCGGCAAATATTCATAACCTCCAGGTTTTGCAATGCACTGACGGGTATTGTATTTACCAGTGTCGGACTGGCAACATTAGCTATATCGTATACCTGAAGTCCGCTTCCTTTTGCCGCCAGATAACAGTACGAGCCATAGGGAATCGCTTTTTGTGGAACGGCGGGTGCTCCAATCTGTTTTTCTCCGATCAACTGCATGGAAAGGTTCTGTGCCTGCAAGGATATTGAAAGAGCAAGCAGTACAAAGCCGGTCAAAACCGTTTGGGTATGTATTCTCATAAGCAATGAGGTTTGCAGCGCTAAAACTGAAGGCGCTTCATAATGGAATCCTGCTTAATCACCTGATTCCGGCAAGCAGGTACAATACTGCCATCCGAATGGCCACACCGTTTTCAACCTGCTGAAGGATGATGCTGTGCCCGCTGTCGGCCACATCGGAAGTGATTTCCACACCGCGGTTGATGGGACCCGGGTGCATGATCACAATTTCGCGGTCGAGTTCGTCGACCATCTGGCGGGTGACTCCGAAATACTGGTGGTATTCGCGCAGGCTGGGAAAATACCGGATGTCCTGGCGTTCAAGTTGAATGCGGAGCACGTTGGCCACGTCGCACCAGCGAAGCGTGTCGCGTATGTCATGCGAAACCTCCACTCCAAGTTGGGCGTAGTATTTGGGGATCAGGGTCGGCGGGCCGCATACGCGTACCCTGGCGCCCAGTTTGAGCAGGCAGAATACATTGCTCAGGGCGACGCGGCTGTGCAGGATATCGCCGATGATCGCCACCTTTTTGCCTGTCACATCGCCCAGCTTTTCCCGGATGGAGAAAGCGTCGAGCAGCGCCTGGGTGGGATGCTCATGGGTGCCGTCGCCGGCATTGATGATGTTGGCAGGTATGCGGGTTGACAGGAAGACACAGGCGCCGGGAGCGGGGTGCCGCATGACCACCATATCCACCTTCATGGAAAGGATATTGTTGACGGTATCCAGCAGGGTTTCGCCTTTGCTGACGCTGGAGGTAGAAGCGGCAAAATTGACGGTATCGGCGCTCAGGCGGCGCTCGGCGAGTTCGAAAGAAACGCGGGTGCGGGTGCTGCTCTCGAAAAACAGGTTGGCCACCGTGATGTCGCGCAGCGAAGGCACTTTTTTGATGGGCCGGTTGATGACCTCCTTGAAATTGTCCGCCGTTTCGAAGATGAGCCGGATGTCGTCTTCGGTAATGTTTTTGATCCCGATGAGGTGGCGTGTGGAGAGCCGAGTCATTGTTTGCTGGGTTTGAAGGGGCTTATGGTGGGTTGTTTAAAAACGTTAGATGGGCTTTTTTTCAAAAAGCAATATTTCGTCGTCGCCATGCAGTTCCTGCCAGCGCACTTTGACATACGCCTCATCGAGTGCGTCTACACTGATGCCGACATAATCGGGCTGTATGGGCAGCTGCCGGTTGAAGCGCCGGTCGACAAGCACAAGCAACTCCACTGTATCCGGCCGGCCATAGTGCTGAAGCGCCGCCAGGGCAGCAGAAATCGTTCGGCCGGTGTACAATACGTCGTCGATCAGCAACACTTTTTTTCCGGCAACCAGGAAGTCGATCTCGTTGGGGTGCGGCGCCAGCGGGCCGTCGGGCATCCGGAAGTCGTCGCGGTAGAAGGTGATGTCCATTCTGCCGTAATCGATGGAAGGATTATCTGTAAGCACTTTCAGGCGCTCGAAAATGCGGTTGGACAACTGTGTGCCCCTGGGCTGGATACCGATAATGCAGGCATTGGAAAAATCGCCCCAGTCTTCCAGCAACTGGTGGCACAGTCTTTCGATCGTCAGCGCGAAGCGTTCGCGGGTCAGGAGTATTTTTCCGGCTTGCATAAGATGGCGCGAAGATAAGCGCTCCCGTTACCCGCCTTCAAAAAGCGGGGCGTTTTTTTTGTATCCGGGTCGGAGGGCGCCACACGGTTATCGCCGGAAGGCAGATTCATACACGTCCACCCATTCTTCCACGCCGACGCGTTGCATCAATCGAGCGATGAGTTCGAAGGGGATATCAGCCGTTTTTTTGAACCGGATGCAACTTTTGCCCATGTCCAGTTTGCTTTTGGTGTGTTTCGGATACTCGGAAACAAACCAGTCCAGCAGATCGGGCATGGCGTACAAGCCCATGTGGTACAGGGCAATAAAGTTTTTCTGCGCCGCGATGCTCACGAACGGCAGGGGCAGTTTCGGGTCGCAGTGATAGCCGGGCGGATACAGCTCGTGCGGCACGACATATCCGATCATGCCGTAGCTTATGCCTTCGCGGAAGCCGTCGGGAATGTTTTCCACGATGGTTTCCCGGAGTTTTTCAAATGCCGCACGACGGTCTTCCGAAATGGCGGCAATGTATGCTGCAGGAGAGGAAACATTATACGTCATGGTGCAAAGATCGGAAATCCACTTTAACAATCCTTTAAGTATTTGCTATTAAACCCCGCCCCACCCTTCCGGTCTATGCATGTGTTCCGGCCGGAATTCCGGACCCCTTCCAAACCACTTTACTTTTTTCCACACACCAACACAAAAATTGATTTCAAAATGAAAAAGTCCATTCTGCTGCTCACCGCTCTTTTTCTCGGCGTGCTGGCCTTTAATGCCTGCAAAAAATCTGACGACACCAAGGCCAATGATGCCGACATCATGACTTCCGAAGACCTGG
The DNA here is from genome assembly GCA_937861115.1 of uncultured Bacteroidota bacterium. Taxonomy (GTDB): domain Bacteria; phylum Bacteroidota; class Bacteroidia; order Chitinophagales; family Saprospiraceae; genus M3007. Next base: position 6,386 of record CALMBD010000016.1, read on the forward strand.
CTACCAACGAAGACTTCTCCGAAGAGATCGACTTTGCCGTCGATGTGGCCATTGAGGGCCGTGGCGGCGGCGGCACCTGCCCCGTTGTTACACTTGCCCAGCCCTGGGGCAACTGGCCCAATACCATCACCATCGACTACGGCACCGACGGCTGTGCCGGTCCGAACGGCGATCATATCCTGAAAGGCAAGATCATCATCGAGCAAAGCGCTGAAATGTTCACGGCCGGCGCCGTGCGCAGCAAGACGTTCGAGAATTTCTTTGTTGATGACGTGCAGGTTGAAGGCGCCAAATCGTGGACCAACAACGGCCTCGACGCATCGGGTAACTGGTCGTACACCAAAACCGCCACGAACATGAAACTGATCTATCCCGACGGCACTTCCACAACCTGGAACTACACGCATACCAGCACATTGATCCAGGGCGGCGGCACGCCCACACACTGGGATAATGTGTGGAGTACAACCGGCAATTCCACCGGTGTTAACCGCAATGGCGTGGCCTACTCCTCTACGATCATCGAACCGCTTGTCAAAAAGGCTACCTGCCGCTGGATATCAGCAGGGGTGATCGAGTTTACCCGCGATGATAAAACGGCATCGCTCAACTTCGGCGACGGAGGATGCGACCGCTTCGGTACACTCACCACGGCCAGCGGCGACGTCTTCACCATCCGATTGCGCAGATAGGACAAGGTTGGTTTTGTTCGAACATGAACCTGACCTTTAGCAGAGGCGCATAAATAACAGGCCTCGTCCCTTTGGTTTTGAAACAAAACTCAAGGAGGCGAGGCTTCTTTTTTTATGCCTCCATCTCCTCCGGAATACGAACGGTGGCATCATAAGGTCGCTTCATCTCCCTGGTGTAGGTAAATCCTGTGTTTATCGTTGAAGCAAAAACAGGTCGATATTTTTTTCTACTTTTGACAAAATGTCAGACTCAAAGCGGCTTTGACCTGCTTTAACAGGTTGAGTTGTCAACCACTGTATCAGAGAGAGTCCGCTACTGAGTAATATAGGCAAAAATGTTGGGCCCCGAAAGGTCAATCTCGTAAACACGCTTGGTTTAATACTGACATGATCCGTAACTGATCGTCACCTAAAGCATATTAACCATGAAATTGCAGCAAGAAGGTCTCGTGCAAGGCCCGGGACTTTCGTCTACTTATTTGTCGGGAATATGGCTCCGGTGTTCCCTGTTCAAAGATATTTCCCGGCATCATTTAAGTATCCTGGAAAGTCTGATGGAGGAAATTCGCTTTGACCCGGAGGAATATATTATCAAGGAAGGTGATACAGGCGATTGTCTTTATGTTATTGAACAGGGTGAAGTTGCCATCAAAAGAGGAGAAGTACTGCTCGCAACAAAAAAAACAGGCGAACACTTTGGCGCCATGGCGATGATCGAAAGTGCACCGCGTTCTGCAGATGTCGTGGCGGTTACGGATGTGGTGGTTAAAAGGTTGCCGTTTGACGCCCTGCAAAGTCCGGAAAATGAATCTATCTATGCCCGGATATTCGCCAACACAGCCTACGACAAACATGCAGACTTGCGCAACATGAACGATGTGGTCGTCAAAGAAGTGGAGGCGAAACTGGAAGAATCCAGGAAAAGAGTCCAGGCAGGCGAATTTTTTGCAGGCATGGTTTTCTGGCTGGTTTCCTACGAGTTTTTACTCGGCCTCTTTATGGAATACGGCAAAGTGCTGCACAACAAAACCCTGCTGAATATCCTGAACCCCTCTATGATGGTATTATTCGGAATTGCCGCATATATCAGAGCAACCAAAAGCGGATTTCCGCTAAGCACCTATGGCCTCAACCTGGACAACTGGAAACGGAACGTAAAAGAAGCCTTGATCTGGACCGGGGGCTTCCTTGTTTTTCTGGTTCTCTTCAAATGGTTGTTAACGATTTTCGTCCCGTTTTATCAGGGGAAACCCATCATTGATACCACCCGGCTCCAGAGTTATAGCTGGATTACACTAATCGTTATGTACGTCGCCTATGCTATTTTGGCGCCGGTACAGGAGTTTATCGCCAGGGGTGTTATTCAGACCAGCCTGGATAAGTTGTTGCAAAGCGATGAGAAGCAATACATGCCCATCCTTTTATCCAACCTCATCTTTAGCGGCTTTCATATCCATATGAATTTCAAATTTGCAGTAATGACCATAGTGCCGGGTATTTTCTGGGGTATTATGTTTGCCCGGCAGAAATCTCTTTTAGGCGTGAGCATTTCTCATATTATTATCGGACTGTTTGCGTTGCTATTTATGGGGCTGATGTAGATGAATCCTGCGATGTAACCAAACCAAATGAAAATGAGTTCGACAGCAGTTTTTACCCAGATATACTGGATGGCAATCTATGCACTCGTAATATACGGTGCAAATGAATTGACAACCAACTCAAAAATGGGGACAGTACTGGTTGCGTTATTCCCTTTGTTGATCTACCCTTTGCTGATGCAAACGACATTTAACGGGTGGTTTAATTTTATCAAGTTTTTCACCCTGGTCTTTGCATTTTTCTACGCCACGTTCCTTCGGTTTGTGGTCCATAAAAGATGGGCACTCAACCTGTTGGCCTTACTGCTACACATCAATATCTGCGAAGCCATGCTCAGGGATTTTTCTTCGGGCAATTACCTCAATCTGGCGAGCGGAATTATCGTCCTGTTGCTGTTATACTGGCCGACGAAACTTGCCATCTCGGCGCCGGAAGGAAACCGGCCTGCACAGATCACCTATCCGGTGAGTTGGGCTGCAATCATTGCCTACTGCGCCTGGCACATGTGTTTTATATACGGTTACAAGTCCGGAAGAGGTGTGCAGGGCGATTATGTCTTGTTGAATGTCGTCATGCTGGCGGTACCGTGTCTGGTCGCTTATTTTCGCAGCACCAGCGACTTTTTCCAATCGCGTTTATACACGCTGTCTTTTGTCGTGGTGTTGATTGAGGCCACCATGACCCGAAATCGGAATATATGGCCGCTTTCGCCGGGGATTTATAGCCCGTCTGGATATCTGGCAGTTTCAATATCCACGCTGTTAGTCTGTTGTATTTGTTTGGGTTATATGATATTTAACAAGCCGAAAGAACTGGCCGATACGCCACTGGGGGTTTTATTCAAATAAATAGGTAGCGTG
>CALMBD010000017.1 GCA_937861115.1 uncultured Bacteroidota bacterium
AAATATCATCCTTCGTCGTTTTACCCGCGTTATACCGTTTCCCGAAGTTGACGAACAGCCCCACAAACAAAAAATGCTTTGCCGGCGGGGTAATCGCCCTGGACGGAAACTGCCCGTCGGCATCCGGTGTGGCGCTGAACTGGTAACCGAAAGTCTGCTCAAATCCCGGAATATTTGTGGCCGACACGTACAGGATCGTAAAGTTGCCCCACAGGTTGGTGAGATAACTGGCATTCACACTCAGGTCGTGGTACGACGGCGTTCGACCCTTGTTGAAGCCCGGCCGGTTGGGGTCGTTGTAGGGACGCGGCGACTGAAACGCATACGTTGCACCGAAAGCCGTGTTGATGCCCGGAAACCAGTGTTTGTACACCACCGAGACGTTGTGGGCAGCGGCAAAAACCGGCACTGCCGTTTCCGGGAAATCGCGGTAGTCGCGTTTGGTATCCAGGTATGCATAGGAAATCCAGTAATCGCCGCGCTTGATCGTTTTCTGGTCGCGGAAGAACACATCCACACCCCTGGCATAACCGCTTCCCCGGCTGACTGGCAGTCCCGTTTCCGGGTCCGATTTCACCAGATGTGCGTATCGTTTATAGTACCCTTCCACCCGGAAAGTAAACTTGTCGCGGATGCGCTGATAGTTCAGCATATAATGGGTGGCGCGCTCGAAACGCAGTTCGGTGTGGTAGCGCAGTTGCTCGTATTCGGGGGTTTGATAAAATTGACCCACCGCCAGGGCAATCTGCTCATCCTTGCCCAGCACATAGGCTGCCGACAGGCGTGGCGCAAGGTTGGCGCGACCAAGAAGGGCGGAGTATTCACCGCGGAGCCCGGCACGCGCGACGATTTTCCGGGTGAAAAAGATATCGGTTTCGGCAAATCCTGCGGCATAGCGCTCATTGCGCAAGGTATTGAATATCAAACTGTCAGATGGCCGATAAACCTCATCGAAGCGCCCGTGCAGGTACTCTGCTCCGAATTTGAACTTGAGGTAATCGCCGAACGGGCGCGCCAGCGTGAAGCGGAGCTGCCCCGACTGCTGCGCCTGGTCGTTGGAAAACGTCGATTCGACCACATCGCGGTTGAACGTATAGGCGCCGCCGGCAAACAGGGCCCATTTCTCTTTCAGGATTCCCCGGTACGACATATTGGCGTACACATTGTCGGCCTGAAGCCGGAGCGGCACGGTGACCTGCGGTTCGAACGGGTCGGGGTATCGCATCTCCATCCGGGAGCGGTTGACGGAAGTGTATATTTTAAACATGCCGTCGCCTCCTGTCTTTTGCCGGTACGTCAGTTCTCCCCCACCCGACTGCGGTGGCGCAATCCAGTCGATGCGCTGCGGCACCAGCGCGGTATACGGCGCCAGGTTGGTGTAACTGCCCGATACCGACAGCGAACGGGTTTCCCAGCGCCGGGTATGCGACAACCCCAGCCCAACCGACATCAGCGACAGCCCGGTGGTCGTTTCCGGAGCGAGGTCTTCGGTATTCAGAATAAGCGCCGACGACAGGGCCTGGCCGTATTCGGCAGAATAGCCCCCGGTTGAGAACTGCGTGCCTTTGAAGAGAAAAGGCGAGAAACGGTTGCGCGCAGGCACATTGGGCACCGAGCTGTTGTACGGATTTTGAACATACAATCCGTCAATAAAGGTGCGGGTTTCGTAGGCCGCGCCACCGCGTACAAGTATCTGGCCCGATTCGCCGTTGCGTGTGGTGCCGGGCAGGGTGGCGATGGCCCCGGCAATATCGGCGGTAGCGCTGGCCGTGAGCGCAATGTCGACCGGCGTCAGCACAACTGCGCGGCGGCGGTCGCTGGCGGCTTCGAAGGAGCCTGCCGAAATGACCACCTCCTGCAGGGCCGAATTGTCTCCCTTCATGCGCACCTGAACCGTGACGTTGCTGCCCTCGAGGTTCACCTGTTGGCGGAATGTATCGCAGCCGATGTAGGTGACCTGTAATGACCACATCCCCTTTTCTGTCGATTTAAAAGAAAAGTAGCCGTGCGCGTCGCTGGTAGCGCCGTCGTAGGTGCCCGGCAGCCAGATATTGGCGCCGGTGAGCGTATCGCCGCCTGTGGTAAGCACATACCCGTCGATACGGGTTTGGGCGCCGGCGGCGGCGGCCAGAAAGGTCAGGGAAAGAAAAAGCAGGACAGATTTGCGCATGGGAAGTACCGTTTGTTCCGGGGCGTAAAATTGGCCCTGCGCCGGCCAGGAAACAGATTTACCTGACTGAAGTGCCGTATTGGCGGAGTGAAGTGTCTGCCGATTTGCCAATATCATACGTTACTGCAGGAAAATTCTGAATAATGGAAAAAGGTCTGACAGCGCCAATACATTAGCTGCAATAATCCTCAGGACTACCTATTGTCTTCCAAATCAATCCACCTTATTTTGTCATGACCAAATTTTTCTTCCTTGCCAGGGCAATTGCCTCAATTGCCCTGCTCGCTGTATTTTCATTGGCGAACGCACAACAGTTTCAGACCGAAATAACAACGTACCTGCAAACCGAAAAGTCCAAATGGGCCCTCACAGATGAAGATGTGAGCAACAGGACGGTCTCCGATCAGTACACCGACCGGGAAACCGGTATCACCTACACTTATCTGCAACAGCAGATTTCCGGTGTAAATATTTTCAACGCCGTAAGCACCATGGCGATCCGCAACGGCGAGGTGATTTATTTTACCAGTCGCTTTATCCCGAACGCCGCGCAACAGGCCAACGCTGCAACACCCGCGATCAAGGCTGAAAACGCCGTCAAGGCGGCAGCGTCGCATCTTGATATTGCACTTGACGAAACACCCGTGCTCCTGACGGAAGACAACAGCCGCAAGCAATTCACCTTTACCGATTGCGGTATGGCGAAAAACCCCATCCGGGTCGATCTCGTTTATGTCAGCACCGGTGATGCCATTCGCCTGGCCTGGAACGTCAATATCGCCATGCGGGCAAGCGCCGACTGGTGGAACGTCCGCATCGACGCACAGACGGGCGCCTACCTGGAAAAAAACAACTGGACCCTGAGTTGCGACTTCGGCCCCGGCCATTCGGATGAAGGGCGGCGAAACATTGCGGCAAACAGGTCCGGCGAAACGTCTGCAGCCAATGCCGCAGGCGGTAATGCCGGCGCGTACAACGTATTTGCCTTGCCGCTTGAAGCGCCCAATTTCGGCCCCAGAAGCCTGGTATCCGATCCCGAACTGGCCCTCGCCTCGCCCTTTGGCTGGCACGATACCGACGGCGCCGACGGAGCAGAATACACCATTACCCGTGGCAACAATGTGTACGCTTACGAGGACGAGGACGGGGACAACCAGCCCGGCTACTCACCGGACGGCGGCGCCGGGCTCCTGTTCGACTTTCCGCTCGATCTGGGCCAGAATCCCGAATCCAACCGGGACGCCGCGATCACCAACCTGTTCTATATAAACAACATGGTGCATGATATCCTGTACCGCCACGGATTTACCGAGGCGGCCGGTAATTTCCAGGAAAACAACTACGGCAACGACGGCGAAGGCAACGACAACGTGATGGCAGAAGCCCTGGACGGCGGCGGCACCAACAATGCCAACTTTTCCACACCCGGCGACGGCACCAGCGGCCGTATGCAAATGTACCTGTGGCTTTCCGGCGCGCCCTCCACCCTTACGGTCAATACCCCGGCCGATATTGCAGCCAACTACGACGCAGTGGAAGCAAGTTTCGGCCCGGGACTGACGGCGCCTATCACCTCCGATCTGGTCCTGTATGAAGATGCCAATGCCCCGGCGACCGACGCCTGTGACCCAGCCCTGAATGCCTTTGACATAGAAGGAAAAATTGTCGTGGTCGACCGCGGCAACTGTCCCTTTGTCGACAAGGTCCAGCTCGCGGAAGACGCCGGCGCACTGGCGGTCATTGTGATCAACAACACCGGTGGCGCTCCCTTTTCGATGGGCGGCAATGGCCTGTTCAGCATCCCTGCCGTCATGATTTCCCAGGCCGACGGCGATTTGATCAAGGCAAAACTCAACAACGGCCAGACCGTCAATGCAACGCTTGGTACGGCAGGTGCCGCCGGTGCCGACCGCGACGGGTCGTTCGATAACGGCATCGTGATACACGAGTACGGTCACGGCGTTTCCAACCGCATGACCGGCGGTCCGTCCAATACCGGCTGCCTGTTCAACGGCGAACAGGGCGGTGAAGGCTGGAGCGACTGGCTGGGACTTATCCTGACCATCGAACCCGGCGATGCCGGCGCGGATTCACGCGGCATCGGCACTTTCGCAATAAACGATACATCAGGCAACGGTATCCGCCGGTACCCCTACTCCACCGACATGAGTATCAACAGTCAAACCTACGGCGACCTGTCACTGAGTTCGGAAGAACACAACATCGGCGAAATATGGAGCCAGACGCTCTGGGATATGACCTGGAAACTGATCGATCTGGAAGGCTTCGACCCCGACTGGTATAACGGCATTGGCGGCAACAACACCGCCCTGCGCCTCGTACTCGAAGGCATGAGGCTCCAGCCCTGCGGCCCCGGTTTCCTCGATGCGCGCGACGCCATTCTCGCCGCCGATGAAATGTTATACGCAAGCGCACACCGCTGCCTGATCTGGGAAGCCTTTGCCGGAAGGGGTATGGGGGTCAATGCCAGCCAGGGCAGCGCCAACGAGGCCGGCGACGAAACGGAAGATTTTACCCTGCCTACGTATTGCCAGACGGCCGTGCAGCCGCCTACCGCCAGCTTTATCGCCGATGTCGAAGTCAACTGCTTCGGCGTTTTCAAGTTCACCGACCAGTCGACGAATATCCCCCAGGGCTGGCTCTGGGACTTCGGCGACGGCGAGACGAGCACAGCCATCAGTCCGACGCACAGCTACGCTGAACCGGGGACTTATCTCGTCACGCTTACCGTAACCAACACTTTGGGTGAAGATACCCATACCCTGACCGTAAATTACCAGGTACCGCCGGCGCCCGACGTCGTTCCCGATGTGTTCTTCTGTGATGCAGATTCCGTGACGCTGAATGCAGGTGTGGCCGCAGGCAACACGGCGAACTGGTTCGTCGACGGAAACCTCGTGTTTACGGGCACTTCGTACACGGCAACCGGAGTGACCTCCCCCACCATCTACACCGTGCAACAACTGGAAGAAAAACCTGTGGGTCAGGTCGGCCCGGTCGACAACACCTTCGGCGGCGGCGGCAACCACAACAGCGGCTTCGACGGTCGTTTACTGTTCGAGGCCCTGGCGCCCTTCCGCCTCATCAGCGTAAACGTCTACGCACAGGGCGCGGGCAACCGCACCATCCGCCTGTACGACGCCTCCAATAATGTCCTACAAACCGTGACAACAACCCTGCAGAGCGGTTTCAACACGGTGGTGCTCAACATGGATATTCCGCAAGCGGGGAACTACAGCCTCGGCAATGTAAGCCAGAACCTCTACCGAAACAACGCGGGTGTAGCATACCCCTACGTACTCGACAACATCGTGCGGATATACAGTTCCAATGCCACGACAAATCCGCTGGGATTTTATTACTATTTCTACAACTGGCAGGTACAGGAAAAACCCTGCATCGGCGAGTCGGCCACGATCACCGTGCATCCCGACGCCGAGCCGGTAGCCGGCTTCACTGCGGCCACCAACGGTCTGGTATCCTCGTTCACGAATACTTCGAATGGCAGCATCACGTCCGTGTCGTGGGATTTCGGCGACGGGTCGCCGGTATCGAACGAACAAAACCCGCAACACGTTTACGCTTCCCCGGGCACCTACACCGTAGGGCTTACCGTTGCCAACAGTTGCGGCAGCAGCACCTATGAGATTATGGTCACCGTTGGCCTGACGGCTGCGCATGATCCGAAAGACGCCTTTGCCGTACGGGTGTTCCCCAACCCCGCCGCCGACAGGCTGAATATCGATTTCCTTCAGGCCGCGACGGGTCCTGTGCGCCTCGCCCTTTGCGACGCAACCGGCCGCACAGTGCTCGACACCCAATACCCCCACTCCGCCGGCATTTCCGTCGACGTTTCGAACCTGGCGCCGGGCATGTATATGCTGCGGCTCAGCACGAAAGATGGAGCGATTGCGCGCAAAGTCGGAGTAGTGCGGTAAATTGTAGCAGCATCCTTGCACACGGCCTGTCCCACGGACGGCAGGTCGTGTGCAAGGGTTCTGCTGCTTCCAACAAATTAATGCTGCAGATTTTGGCGCCCTGAACCGGGCAGCAGCCGAGCAAAAATTGCTATAACCCCTTATCAAACACCTGTACCGCCGCCGGGCGCTTCCGCCGGCAGTTCCTCTCGCTTACCCAGTTTGGCAGCAACCCAGCCCGGCACAATGATAGCGCCCGTCAGCAGGTAGCCGTAGTAGGCCATGCCGCGCCACAGCAGCGCCACAACCAGTCCAACCCCCCTGGGAACATAGTCGGAGATAAACCCGACCAATGCCAGTTCGGCCAGCCCTGCACCGCCGGGGGTCGGGCTGAAGGCCATGATGGTGAACATGGCGACCAGCCGTGCATAAATAAACGCCTGTGTGGCGCCGTCTACCGGTATGGAAGGCACCACTGCAATGATCAGGCAGTTGATCATGACAAATTTACATGTCCAGGCGCCCACCGTTCCGATGACAACTTTAAGGTGGTAGCGCCAGTCGCGCAGGCGCATTTCCCTCGCCGCCAGTTCGAACTCTTCACCGAGCAGGAGGAGCCGCGGCGACCATCGCTTCAATACCGGGCGGGCGGCGAGCCAGCCGAGGGCCGTCTTTGCATAGCGCGGCCGGATCAGCAAAAAAAACACGAGCACCAGCAGGTAACTGGCCATCAATCCGTAGGTGACGAAAAAGGTGCCGCTGGCCAGCCCTACATCGCCAAAACGCTTCATACCGGGGTACAGCATCGGCGGACCATAGACAGACAGCAGCAAAGGCAGGGTGATGATGAAAAAAGCGGAATCGAGGGCCATGGTGTAAAAGATGGCCGCCGCCGTGCGTCCAGCGCTGAGGTTTTCGCGGGTGAGCACAAACAACATTACAAAAGGCCCGCCCTTGCTTGTAGGCGTGAGTGCCGCGCTAAACTCCCAGAACACAATGAATTTGAGGCATTTGCGCCAGGAAAAAACGCTGCCCGTAATGGTGTGCAGCCGCAGGGTGTAAAACAGGTGCCGCAAAAGAAGCACCAGTACCGCCAAACCGATCCAGGCGAAGGTTCTCCAGGTCCACTCAATCGCCCGGAACTGCCGGGAGTCAAACTGCCAGTAAAACAAATATGCCACGGCAGCCACACCGAGCAAAACGGGCAGGATGATGCGCGACGGCCGGAAGGACCTTACTACGCGCCCGCGTTCCGATTCGATAGCCTGGGGTGAAGTGTTCTTATGCACCGGGTGTGTTGCTTGAGGGGTCAAATATCAAGGATTTTTGTACAGGAGCCGGGTATAATAAACAGCATGCTTATTGCAATTTTGATCTTGTGTCAAGGGTATATCATCAATTATCGACCTGCTCTAAATTGGCTTGTCGGGTGTATAAAACGCTCTTGACAAACTTGTGTTTTGGGATGTCCCTGTTATATTTGTGGTTGTTGCCATGCATACAAAACCGGGCATGTCAGTCATCCGGCGAGCGGACAAATGCGATTCATATAACAGGGTCATGTTCTGCCGGTTGCAGGAGCATGCCAACCCGGGTTACTTTTCACTGAAAACTGTTCTGAAAAATGGGTGAAAAAATTGAAGTGCCCTTTAGCAAGGTCAAATTATATCTAGGAATTGGCGGCTCGATCCTGTTTGTAATTTTAAGTTATTGGCTATTCATTAATGCCAATCAGGACGCTGCACACAGCGCTCCACTGTTAATGAAAGGCATTGGAATACTTGGCATTTTGTTTTTCGGAGCGACAGGGAGTAATGGACTAGTCAAACTAATTGATAAAAACCCCGGTCTGACCATTGATTCAAAGGGAATAACAGACAACTCCAATGCCATGAGTATAGGGTTAATTGAATGGAAAGATATTTCAGACATAAAAATGAAACAAGTCATGCAGACGAGATTTCTTTTGATCACTGTGACTAATCCTGAATTTTATATTGCAAAAGCAAAAGGCAGTATAAAGGCATTATCCATGAAAATGAATCTGAAAATGTACGGGACGCCTGTAACAATAACCTCGTCCACGCTTGAATATGATTTTGAGAAACTTGAGGCATTGCTGAAATCGGAATTTGAAAAGCATAAAAATTCAAAATAGCCGCATTACGCACTAACTTCAGAAAATCCGTAGACCATGCGCCACAAACAGTTTGGAGCCAGGCTGACCAAAAGCCTTATTGCAGGATATCAACATTCGCCGAACTGGCGGGAAGGTAAATTTCAAAACCTGGAGCATACGGAACTCAGTATTCCGATCAACAAAATACCCGGCATTCTTTACAAGCAAATTGCCAACAAGGCAGGCAGGGAACCCGGGCGCCCGTTACCCGTCGTGCCTTTTAACCGCTCCGCGTTTTTAGACACTTCGGAATCGCCGACATTTATCTGGTACGGGCATTCTGTCGTATTGATGCGAATGGACAATAAAACGCTTTTGATTGACCCAATGCTCGGGCCCAACGCATCGCCGATCGCGCCCGTTACCACCAGGCGCTTTTCTGAAAACACCCTGAACCTGATCGACGAATTCCCCGAAATTGATCTGATGCTGCTCACACACGACCATTACGATCATCTGGACCTGGCCAGCATCGAAAAACTCCGGCACAAAACAAAACAGTACTTTGTGGCGCTGGGTGTCAAAAGGCATCTGGTCCACTGGGGAATTGCGGCTGACAGCATCACAGAATTTGACTGGTGGGACGCTCGGTCTTTCGGAAATATCAACGTCACCTTTACCCCCACACGCCATTTTTCCGGCAGAGGGCTGACGGACAGAGCCAAATCGCTGTGGGGCGGATGGGCATTCAAGACGCCCGGCGAAAACGTATGGTTCAGCGGCGACAGCGGTTATGGCAGCCATTTTACGGAGATTGGCCGGCGGCTCGGGCCTTTCGATTTTGCCTTCATGGAGTGCGGTCAATACAATGAAAACTGGAGCCAGATACACATGTTCCCCGAGGAGAGCGTGCAAGCGGCGATCGACGCAGGAGCAGGGCGTGTAATGCCCGTTCACTGGGCGGGATTTTCCCTTGCGCCGCATACGTGGACCGAACCGGCGGAAAGATTTGTCGAAGAGGCCGGCAGGAAAAACCTGCCCATCCATTTACCCCAAATAGGCCAGCAGTTTCAAACTTCGTCGCAAATACAGGAAAAGTGGTGGAACGGGAAAACCCCGGATTAGGCACGGCGGATATTTTTGACAAACATATGTATATCGAAAAAAATGATATGATACAATCAAAATAGAGAACGCTGCGCTATACCTTCTCGCCGGAAATTGGTTACCCGGTTTTATTCATCTTTTATTTAATCCTCCGACTAATATCTGTATAGCCCGGCTGTACGGGACCAAAAGCCCTTTTATAAAATTAAAACTGTGCTTTTTCGACCCATGCAAGTTTTGGCCAAAAGGGGGACACGCTTTCTCTGTATGTTTTTTTTACTCCTGTCTTTGGGAGGCATCGCAGGAAATCTGTCCGCCCAGAATAATACATATCCCGACTCGACTTCCGAGGCACTCTGGCCTCTTATCGAAACCCAACTGGAGCATAAATCATCCGACACTTCCCTACAGTTTATTCTGCTGCTGGTGCGCGGGCATTGCGGCCAGGATTATGACTGCCTTTACCGGACCTATTATTCCGTGATGATAAACCTGGAGCGCCGTTTCAACCTCCCGGCAGCCATTTTTGTGGGCGATGAAATAGTGAAAATCGCCCACAAGCGAGATGCCCGGGAGTCCGAAGCCGAGGCACATCTTGACCTGTATCGCTACCACGATGCACTCAGCAATGGCCGCCTGGCAGCACGCCATATCGAAAAGGCCCTGCGTCTTTACGAGCGAACGGGCAACCAGAGCCGGATCGCGCTGTGCAAATTGTGGAAATTGAACAGCAGCCTGAAGCACCGCAAAATTGAAGAGGTACTGCCTGCCATGGAAGCCTTGCTGGGCGAAGCCATAGCACGAGGCGATTCGGGAATGATCATCAGGCTGCATAAGGATCTGGTGAACCTGACGCAACAAGCGGGAGCATACGGAAAAATGGCAATGCACCTCGATGCACTGGAAGCCGTGGCAACGCCCAATCCTTTGACACGTACCGAAAAAGGGTTTTGGATACGGATTTTAATGGGCCGCGGGGATATATGCAGGGAAGAGAATGCGTTTGAAAAAGCCAGATCATTTTATGCCGATGCCCTGTGGTTGAGCACAGACGTTGCTGACCGATGGCTTGAAATTCGTTGTCTCCAGTCGCTGGCCGAAACGGAATGGGCGCTTGGGAACCGCCCCTCCGCAAAGTCGTACATCAACCGGGCGTACGCAAGTGCAGAAGCATTGAAACTGGACGATATGCTGGCCTATTGTTTCCAGGTAAAAGCCGGTTTTGCCGAGGCGGAAGAGCGTTTTGCCGAGGCGCTGGAATTCACGAAAAAAATGCATGCGCACAGGGACGATCTGATGAAACGCGGAGCGGGTTCCAACGCGCAGAACTATTACCTCGAAGTGGAAAAAGAAGCCCTGGAAGAGGAGCAATTAGAAAGAGCGGCAAACCTTCGCTATCTGCTGATCATCACCCTTTTCACCCTGTTTATTATTATTATACTTGCCTGGGCATCTATCAACCTGCGGAGACAAAAAAAGGGATTGTCCGCTCAAAACACCTTGATCCAACAGCAGGCCAAACGCCTGGAATCGCTCGATGCAGCCAAATCCCGCTTCTTTGCCAACGTAAGCCATGAACTGCGCACCCCACTCACGCTGATGCTCGGCCCCGTCCATTCCCTCCTGAAAGAAAACAAACTGACTGAAAAACAGACCCGCCTGCTGCAAATGGCCAGCCAAAGCGGGAAGCAACTGGAGCAACTGGTTGCCGAGATACTCGATCTTCGGAAACTGGAAATGGGCAAAATGACCCTGGATGAAAAACCGACAGAACTGGTGCCCTTTTTTCGGGCCTACTTCATGCAGTTTGAGTCTTTAGCGCACCGCCAGGGGATTGATTTTTTGTTTGAGACGAAGATAGAAAGCCATTTGACAGCGAAGATAGACCAGTCCAAATGCCGCCAGATCCTGTACAACCTGCTATCCAACGCCTTCAAATTCACCCCGGAAGGCGGGCGCATTACGGCAGAAGTATCGTTAAACGACAATATGCTCCGTATGACCGTTGCCGACTCCGGCCCCGGCATCCATCCTGACGACCTCCCCCATGTGTTCGACCGCTTTTTCCAGACTACACGGCCCGACAAACCCGTCGAAGGCGGCACGGGCATCGGGCTTAACCTTTGTAAGGAGTACGCCGGGCTTTTGGGCGGGACCATAAAAGTGGAAAGCACCCTTGGCAAAGGGTCAACCTTTCGGGTGGCCTTTCCGGTTATCTTGGTTGGCAGCCCCGTGCCGGTTTCGGACCACCAGACGACAGTTGGCATAAACAGTGAGACAGAGTATACCTGGGGGCTTCGCGACAGCGGCTTTGAACCTTCGGAAAACAGCGGAATTATTCAACCGCCGCCCCTGAAACACGAGCCCACCCAAACGCGTCCGGAAGCACCCGTCGACAGCCCCCGGCAAACCATACTCGTCGTGGAAGACAACCCCGAACTGCAGGAGTATCTTCGGCTGATCCTGTCCGAAAAATACCACGTCCTCCTTGCCGAAAACGGGTCGGTGGCCCTGGAGACGCTATACCGGGTGTCAAAAAACGCGGCAAAGGTGAACCTTATACTCTCCGACCTTATGATGCCCGTCATGGACGGCTACCAGCTGCTCGAAAAACTGAAGTCGGACGACGCTACCCTGCACATACCCGTCATCATGCTCACGGCGCGGGCCGATCTCCGGGACAAACTGAAAGCCCTGCGCATCGGAGTCGACGACTACCTGCTGAAGCCCTTCGACGAGGAAGAACTGCTGGTGCGCATCGACAACCTGTTGAAAAACCAGGCCGCCCGGCACGAAGCGGCCCCGGCCGAAGCCGAACCGGGCGAGAGTGCACCCGATATTTCGGAAACGGACCGTACATGGCTCGAAGCCTTTGAGGCATACGTTCAAAAGCACCTTTCCGACGACTTGCTCAGCGTATCGGGGCTGGCCCATGAATTTACCATGAGCGAATCCACCCTGCTCCGCCAGTTGAAACGCCTGACCGGGCTTTCGCCGATCCAGTACCTGCAGGAGGTACGCCTGAGCGAAGCCCGCCAACTGCTGGAAAACCGCAGATACGATTCCGTCGCACAAGTGGCCTCGAAAGTGGGCTACGAGGATGCCCGCGCCTTTTCCAGGAGTTTCAAGCAGCGGTTTGGGAAGCCGCCCTCGGAGATGTTGGGGGGATGACTTTCTGCTTTCAGCCTTCTTTACAATCTACCTCTATTTTGATGGATGGTACTGCAAGTAATTGACCGGTGCATTATTTTAAACCAAATAGTAAATAATAATTGCTCAGAGCACTGTAAAACAGAAAAAGATTTCTTAAAAAATAAACCAACAAATATCTTTACCACGAACCAACTTTCAGAACAAATGGAATTTAATGAAGTCGCAAAAAAAGTTCAGGACTTGATCGCTGAAGGGCAGACCGAGGAAGCTATTCATGCCTTAATGGAGTATACCAAAATCACTGACTCCCCCCAACACGAAGATGCACTTTTGTTATCGGGTCAATTCAGGCAGTGGAAGCGGGAAAATATGCTGGGTGTCGAGCAGTCCAGTAGTGAGCTGCGGCGGATTGAAATGAGCATTCTTACTATTTTAAAAGGCAGCGTAATGGATGAAAAGAGCCCAACCGGCACGGCCACAGCCCCCATATCCGCTCCTTCCGTCAAACATAGTTCCGGCGACTCCTCCATCAAAAAAATGGCGCCCATTATTGGCGGCGTGCTTGGCCTTATTGCCGTGATCATAGTTGTCTGGTCGCTTATGAGCGACAGCAGTAGCAAGCCGGCTGCCCAAAATGAGCCTGCTGTCGCCCTCAACCAATCGGATAAGACAGGTACAACCCAACCGCCTGCCGGATCCAATCCTGCCGAATCGACAAGCAGTGCCCCTAATCAGCAGCAGGCTGCCCCGGCTGCCACATCTGTTACTACCGAACCGCCTGCCAACGCAGATTATTCCAAATTGCCCATCCCGGCCGGTACCAACCTGGCGGTTGGAAAAAAATTCTTCACGCCGGATAAAAAATATTTCTTGTCTTTTGGAGAAGATGGCAATCTCTGTGTCCGTCGTGCCGGCAATGAGTCATTTACCTGGGGAAGTTATCAGGCAGGTGCACCATTAGGGGGCAAAGCATCGATAATGCAAGATGATGGCAACCTCGTTATCCACAACGCTGACGGCAAATGGATATGGGGCACGCAAACGACCGACCCTTCCGGTTTTTTAGCCGTGACACCTCAGGGAGGGTTAGTCGTTGTCAATGGAGGAGGTCAGGTTATCTGGAAAGGCACACAGGTAAGATAACCTGATTTTCGGTTATTTCCGCTCGTTTAGGATTTGCTCACGCCGGGGCTATACCCTCGTGTACAATCCGTCGGGTGGCGCCGCGTATCGCCGGATCTGACGGCCCGACATAATTTCGATCCCGGAGTTGTACGTAAATACTGATTTACACGCAGCCCCGGGATCATTGTTTATCCTGAATGATTTACCGTTTCCGCTACTCCACTACCCCGCCCATCCGGCTTGAACTGTAGGCGATAAAATAACCCAGCGCACCGCCCGACCAGTTGCCGTCGGGGTTGCCCGGCGCCGTATCGGTATTGCCGGAAAGGATGGGCGCCAGCGTATGGTAGTACCGGTATGCCGCAGCATCGATGCTGCGCAGTTCCACATCCAGGTGAATGCCTTTGTTGTACAGGTTGATCAGCGACCATTGCACGTCATTGCCGTCGATGTATTTATCGTCAAAATACTGCAGGTCCTGCTCCAGGGAGTCGTTGGACATGACAAGAACGCGGTAGTAATTGTGCACATCGGCCTTGTCGTCGAAATGGAGATATACTTCCTGATTATTTTCCTCTCCCGGCAGGTCGATTTCCTTGTAACTCAACTGTTTCAGTTCGACAACCTCTGGCAACATGCTCTTTGCCGTGAAGGTCTCCCCGTCGTTGATCACCTGTAGGGTGTAGGTTTTGCCGGCTACGGCGTTCACCGGCGCTTCATACCGGCCTTCACCCACAGGGGTCAGGCTAATGGACACTCCTTCTTCGTCGGACAGGGTTACGGAGGCATTGTCAAAGTAAACGGTCGGGGCGTCGCTGAAGTAATCCTTGGTTTGATACACCCGAACGTGGAAGGTGTGCTGGCCCTCTGCCAGGTTCGCTTCAATGACGGTTTTCGGGTCAGCGCTGTTCAGGTCGACGTCGATTACTTTTTCGCACGACGACAGCAGCAGGCCCAGCAGGGCAAAAATGACAGGCAGTGATATTGATTTAGGTGACATTGCTTTTAATTTTTTTATAGTGGTGTGTTGTGTCGCGCATCAAAATTTGAAATTCCAGGTTGCCGACGGTATCCAGCGGAACAGCGCGATCTGGGTGGCTTCATTTTGCTCGGGGTTATCGTCTTTTGCAGCAAAACTGATGGCATAGACATTCTGACGGCCGTAGGTGTTGTACACCGAAAAGTTCCAGCTCGATTCGTAGCGTTTGGTTTTGCGCGCGATAAAGGTTGCGCCAAGGTCGAGGCGATGGTAACTGGGGAAGCGATACCCGTTGCGCTCTGTGTAATACGGCACGCGTTTGCCTTCAAAATCATAGGTTCCGGACGGGAAGGTCGCCGCATCGCCGGTGTTGAACACCCAGGTGGCCGATAACTGCCAGCGCGGGGTAAGTTCGTACATGCCGACAAATGCCAGGTCGTGGATGCGGTCGTGCCGCGCCGGATACGTTGCCCCTTCGTTGATGGCCTCGAAATCGCGCAGGGTGCGGGAAAGGGTATAACTGACCCAGCCGGTCAGGCGGCCGCGGGTTTTGCGCAGCAGCACCTCCACGCCGTAGGCCTTGCCCGTTCCATACACCAGTTCGTGCTCGACGGTTTTGTTAAAAAACAGGTCCGCGCCGTTGCGGTAATCGATCAGGTTGTCCAAACGCTTGTAATAGGCCTCGGCGGAAAACTCGAACGCGTTGTCGGCAAAATTGCGGAAGTACCCCACTGCCACCTGGTCGGCGATCTGCGGCTTGATGTTGTTGGTGCTAGGCACCCAGATATCCGTCGGCGTGCCGGTGGTCGAATTCGACAGCAGGTGCATATACTGGTAGTTGCGGTTGAGCGATGCCTTGACCGAACTGACGGGATTCAACTGGTACCGGACCGACAGGCGCGGCTCCCAGCCGTTGTACTGCTGGATACTTTCCCAGTCGCCGTATTCCTTTTCTTCGGCCACTTCGCCGTCGTCGTCGAAAGTATAGGCAGTGCCGGGGCCCAGGTAATGAAACCGGGAATAGCGTATGCCGATTTCGATATTCAGGTGACGATCGACGGCCCACTCGTTCTGAAGATAGGCGCTGCCTTCGAGGGCGTACTTGTCTTCAAGCACCATCGAATTGAAACTGCTCCCCTCGCCCGTCTCGATCTTCCCGGGTGTAAACCGGTGGTGGATCAGGTTGCCGCCGAATTTGACGGTATTGTTTTCGTCCACAAACCAGCCGAAATCCTGCTTGAAATTGAGGTCGCGGATACCCGAATTGATCGACAGCGTCGAACTCGAATCGGCTTGCAGGTGAATGTCGTAGCTGTAGTCGCTGAAAATAGCCGAAGTGTTGGAAAACAGTTTTTCACCAAACACGTGGTTCCAGCGCAGGGTCGCCGTGGCATTGCCCCAGTCGAAGCCGAACAGGTCGCGCAGGCCGAAATTGTCGCGCCCGAAATAGCCGGACAGGAACACGCGGTCGCGTTCACCCAACTGGTAATTGGTCTTGAGATTAAAATCGTAGAAATACAGGCTGCTTTTGCGCACGCTTTCCTCTTTCGAAAGTTTCAGGAACATATCGGCATAGGTGCGGCGGCCCGACAGCATAAACGACCCTTTTTCGGGTACGATAGGGCCTTCTATGGTCAGGCGCGAAGCGATAAGCCCCAGACCGCCCGACACGCCGAACTTTTTGTTGTTGCCCTCTTTCATACGGATGTCGAGTACCGAGGAGGCGCGACCGCCGTATTCCGCCGGCATATTGCCTTTGTACAGCGTCACATCCTTGAGCGCGTCGGAATTGAACACCGAAAAGAAGCCCAGCAGGTGCGAGGCATTGTACACCGGCGCCTCGTCGAGGAGGATGAGGTTCTGGTCGGCAGCACCGCCGCGCACATAAAACCCGGCGTTGCCTTCACCGGCCGACTGGACGCCCGGCAGCAACTGGATCGTTTTCAGGATGTCCGATTCGCCAAACAGCACGGGCACCGATTTGATGTCTTTGGGAGAGAGCCGCACCACACCCATCTCGTTTCGCGAGATGTTCTGGTCGTCCTTAACGGCCTTGATCTCCACTTCGGCCAGTTGTGCGGCACTGGCGTTCATCTGCAAGTGCAGGGTCTGGTTCCCTTTTGTGAGGTCGGCCGGCTTTTCCAAAGTGGAATAGCCCATGTAACTCACCCGCAGCGTGTAGTTGCCGGGGGGCAGGGAAAGGGCGTAAAAACCGTATGCATTGGAAGTGATGCCCGTTCCGGGAAGTTCCGGCACCGTAATAGTGGCGCCGATAAGGTCCTCGCCATTGGCGGCATCCCTGACATTGCCGCTGACCGTGTTTTTCTGGGCCGCCAGGCACAGGGGCAGGCTGAGCAGGATAATCCGCAGCAGGTGCTGCAGGCAGTTGTTCATCGTCATTGTTTTATAGCTTTAAAATGTGGTACTATTGGTTGCTGATCTTCCGGCCTATGGTCCGGATTGCCTTCCCATAGGTTTCTATTCCATGTCCGACATGCTCGAAAAGCATCACTTCTTTCAATGTCCGGATTTTGTTCTGGGCGTTTATGATGGAGGTGCCGGGCGGGAAAAGCAGGTCTTTACCGCCCACCAGCAGGTAGGTATCCACTGTCACCTGCTCCAGTTCCCGGTGGAGGTAGTAGGGTTTTTGGGTGTTGTCTCTGAAGCGATTCAGCGCAAAAAGTTCGTACTCAATGACCAGTCGCTCGCTTATGGCGGTGAGCGCGTGGTGGGGTTTGCAAAACACCGCCTTGTCCAGAAATTTGATCACGTTGTTTCGCGTGGGCACCAAAATGGGTAACAAGTTGTAATACAGGTTTTTAAAGGTCATAGAAAACGGCTGCAGACAACCCGGATTGAGCAGGAAGGCAGCCCGTACCCGCTTCGGTGCAACAATGCAGAGTTTCATACAGATCAGTCCGCCGAACGAGGCGCCCGCAACAAAGGCGCTGGGAAGGTTTAACTGATCCAGCAGACCGGCAGCCCAGATTCCGTAATCGCGCGATGCGATATCGGGCGTTTTGCCGTCGCTCAGGTTCGGCAGGCCGTTGGTTTCAACCAGAAACACCCGAAAATTCCGGCCCAGTTGATCCAGCCCCCTGTCGAAATCCCAGAACAGGGCCGTGGTGCGCGCACCGGGAAAAATGACCAGCGGTTCCAGTGTTTCATCCCGGGTATTCAGTCCCCAGATATGCGTTTTGCCCAGGGCGCTTTCTACTTCGATTCGTTCATAGGTTCTGCCGTTGTGCATTTCGAGTGTGGCCACCCACTGCTCAAACCAGGCTTTATCCCGTACCGGGTTTTTGAAAAATGATCTGCGAATTGTTTTCATGGCTGTGCTTTCCCTTTTTACCCCGTTCGATGAAACAAAAGTGGGGGCATCGGGTAGCCGCAGCCAAATCCGTTGATTCTGCGGCAATGTTGCTTATCCTGCGGCATCAGGTGCCGAAACGAGCGCGATACAATACCGGGTACGAATTAGTCTTCGAATTGCGCAGGAATCCGAAGACAATCAGTTATCTTTGGGTCCATCGGGGTACTCCGTACAGGCTGATAATCTGTCCCGCCCTCCAGCCTGTTGTTCGCAATGACCATTGCGCTTCATTTTCATCAATCTTCGTTTCCTGTTGAGATTTTTCCTTCGCGCGCGACTATTCAAAGGTTGATCGCGAAAATTGTCATACACGTTTTCAAGACTGCGTCCACCCCGGGCAGGCCCTATTTTTGAAAAGTGCCTTTGTGCCTTTTCGGCAAAATCCAAATCTTTTAACGTGTACTAAACCATCAATTCCAATGAAAAAAATGAAGTTCTTTTTGTCCATGTTTGTGCTGACAGCCATGCTGTTGAGCACCACTTCGCAGGCCCAAATTTATGCCGTGGTCGATTTCATGAAAGTCCCGGAAGGTGGCGACGGGGAATACCTCAAGGTCGAACAGGAAATGTGGAAACCCATGCACCAGGAATGGGTGAACACGGGAAACCTGGACAGCTGGTCGCTGTGGAGCATTCCCTACCCCGGCGGTACCGATGCCGAATACCACTACGCCACGGTGCGCATCTATACCGACGACAGTCAACTGGAAAACACCATGAATAATATGGATGCCGTGTTCAAAAAGGTGCATCCGGGTATGGATGCCGACAAGGCATTCGATCGCACCCTTGCCAGCCGCGACCTGGTGAAAACCCACATGCTCTACAACTGGGAAAGTTACCACGACACCACGCAGGCAGGCCCCGACACCTACCTGACAGTCGTCTATTTCAAAATTCCAATGAAGAACTGGGATACTTACCGGGAAATGGAGCGGAAATATTTCCTGCCTACCCACAAGGCCGAAATGGAAGTCGGCTGTCGCTCGGGCTGGGACGGCTACCAACTCATTCGCCCCTTTGGCATGGGCCAGGATTACCAATTCGTAGCCGTCGATTTTTACAAAGACTTTAAACAGTACATGAAACCCAGACCCAAAGGACTGAACGAAAAAGTCTTGTCGGAAGCCGATCTGAAAACCAGAGACCAGTTGTTCGACGACACGGTGGAATTGGTAAGCCTCGAAGAGTGGCGTTTTATTGACGGCACCGCACCCAGACCTGTAAAAAAATAGGTTTTTGGGCCAATTAACAGTTAAAACCGGTTGTTCGCCCGGGCGGTGCAACCACGACCCCAATCAAATGGTCTATCCTGTTGCTTTTTGAAGTCAATTTACACAGTGGGCATTGCGCTCCATTTCCTTCCGGGAACGGCAGTGCAATGCCCTTGTTTTCATCCGAACAAAACATCCAACATGAAAATCATCTTAAAAAGCATTTTAATCCCCGCACTGTTGATCTGTGCTGCTTTCCAATCCACACTTCTTGCCCAAACCTCGATACGCGGCCTGGTTACCGACGCCAAAAACAGCGGCCTCCCCGCTGCAACAATACTCCTGCTAAACAGCACCGATTCCAGCCTCGTCAAAGGTATGCTCAGCGAGAACAACGGCTCCTACCAGTTCGACAAGGTTGCGCCGGGCTCCTACTGCATCGGCGTGAATATGCTGGGCTTTACCAACTACCGCTCGGAAGCCTTTGTCATCGACCCCGGCTTGGGGCAAAAGGATCTTGGACGCATCATGCTGGAGGAAAACACCGCCCAGCTCGACGAGATAAACATCATCGCCAAAAAGCCGCTTTTCGAGCAGCAGATCGACCGCATGGTGGTCAACGTCGCCAACAGTATTACCAGTGCAGGCGGAACCGCCCTCGAAGTGCTGCAACGGTCGCCGGGCGTACAGGTCAATCAACTGACCAATTCCATTTCCCTTACCGGTAAAGAAGGCGTAGTGGTGATGATCAACGGCAAAATAGCGCGGATGCCCTCCGAGGCGGTGGTGCAAATGCTCGCCGGGATGAATGCCGACAACATCGACCGCATCGAACTCATCCACACGCCGCCCGCCAATTTTGAAGCGGAAGGCAACGCGGGTATTATCAACATCGTGCTTAAAAATACCGGCGACGAGGGGCTTAACGGCGGCTATTCGGCCAAGGGCGGCTATGGCAGGGGTGAAAAATACGGGGCGGGGCTGTACTTCAACTACCGCCACAAGAAGGTCAATTTCTTTGGCAACTACGGCTATGATTTCGATTTGAACCCGCAGGTATTTACCAATTACCGGGGCGTGCAACAGGGCAACGATTTTCTGGAAACGGAAACGTACAGCAACCGGCCGCACACCCCGACGTCTGTGCAAAACGCACGGTTCGGCGTCGATTTCCAGGTTTCCCCCAAAACAGTGATCGGCGTTTTGGGTACTTTTTTTGACCGGGACTGGTATATGGAGGCGGAAAATGGCGTGATCTATTCCAAAAACAACCTTGTCGAAAGCAGGTTGCGCATGCCCAACTCGGAAACCAACCATAACCAGTCGTTCGCGGGCAACATCAACCTGGCGCACACGTTTGCAAAAAACCAGACCCTGAATGTGGATGCCGATTATATTCAGTACGACATCAATAACCCCAGTTACTATGAGTTGCTGAACCAGGATGCGGAAGGTAACCTTACCTCGCAGAGCGAACTTCGTATCAACAAAAAAACGCCGATCAAAGTCGCCGTGGGCAAAGCCGACTACACCCTTAATATCGGGGAAAACGGAAAACTGGAAACCGGCGGCAAGTTTACGTCCATGCGCTTCACCAACGATGTACGTGTAGAAAGCCGGGAAAACCAACAGGACTGGTCCGTTATTTCCGACCTCACTTCGCTGTTCAAACTCAACGAACATGTGATCGGGACGTACGCGACCTTTTCTACAAAAATCGATGAAAAGACGGATATAAAAGCGGGATTGCGGTACGAGTACACCAATACCAATCTCGGCTCGGTGGAGCAACCGAACGTAGTCGACCGCCAGTATGGCTCTTTGTTTCCTTCTGTTTTTATCGGACGAAAACTGACGGAGACCCAAAACCTCAACCTTTCGTACAGCCGCCGCATCACCCGCCCGTCTATCCGGCGGCTTGCCCCCTGGCTGATCTTCAGTGACCCGACTACACTGGAAGGCGGCAACCCTGCCTTGCAGGCCTCGTTCACCGACGCCATGAAACTGAATTACAGTTTCAAAACCCTCAACCTTGGCGTGACCTACAGCATTGAACAGGGCCCCATGCGTTTTGTGCCGATGGTAGACCCCGTGACCAACCGGCAAGTGAACAGACACGAAAACCTCGACAATGAAAAAGTGGCGAGCGCCAACCTGTCTCTCCCGCTGCATCCGACCGGATGGTGGGATATGCAATACAACGTATTTGCCAATTCGAGGGAAATTAATTTTAAACTGGACGGGCAGGATTTTCAAATCCGAAATACGGATTACGGTTTCAATACGACGCAGACCTTCAAGTTGCCGCAGCGTTTTACGCTCGAAGTTTCGGGTGATTACAATTCTGCCGGTTACTGGGGCATTGCTTACTGGAATGCTACCGGCTCCGTCAATATAGGCCTCGAAAAGGATTTCGGCGAGCAATGGGGCAAACTTCGCTTTAATGTCAGCGATCTGTTCCTGTCAACCAACTGGTACGGCGAAACCCGGCAACCCGAGATCAACCTGCTGGTAAAGTCTTCCTATCAGATAGCCGAGCGCACTTTTATGCTCTCCTGGACCAATACCTTCGGCAACCGGAAATTAAAATCAGCACGGCAGCGGCAAACGGGCTCGGCCGAAGAGATGCGGCGGATATAGGAAATTGTCTGATTTGCCCGGGATAGAGCCTGCTCAAATCGCAACTGGCTTAGTGGTGGCACATGGTTAATACCAGCCGGTTTTCCGCAGAAAACCGGCTGGTATTAACCATGTGCCACCACTAGGTATTTTGCTCCCGAAACTATTATCAGGATCGACAATTCGATTTTACCGCCACCCATCTTTTTATCCTCCCTCTGGTGGTCGAGGCACTAGCGTACCGGAAGCTTCCACCCGTTGTGGTAAGTAGCCTTCATCAGGCCGTTGGCTTCCGGATCGTTTTTAAATTCGCCTTTTTCCGCATCCCAATATACTTTACGGCCTGTTTTATAGGCAATATTACCCATATGGGCGTTGATCGCGGCCGTAGCGCCCGTTTCGATACCGCAGTTGAGGAGGCCGGGATTATTGGCCTGCATGGCCGCGACGAAATTCCTGGCGTGATCGGCGATATAATTGGCATTGCTGGCCCGACGCTGGTCGGGGAGCGCTTCGATCCGGTTGATACGCAGTCCATCTTCATTTGCCCGTGTTTCCGGTATAAGTTGCCAGCCATCGCGATTGACAACCATTGTAGCGTTGTTGCCGATAAAAGCGATGCCTTCGGTTTTACCGTAGTTGCCCCCGTCGATACCGGTAGCATGTTCCCAAAGCAGGTTGAAATGGTCGTATTCAAAAACAGTCTGCAGGGTATCCGGCGTCTCGGAAGCATCATCGGGGTAGGCCAGTTTGCCGCCGGATGCCATCACCGATTTGGGAGCGCTGACGCCCATGAAATACAACGCAATATCCAGTTCATGCACCCCCCAGTCGGTCATCAGGCCGCCCGCATAGTCCCAGAACCAGCGAAAATTGAAATGAAAACGGTTGGGATTGAAGGGACGCTTCGGTGCAGGGCCCAGCCACATATCGTAGTCGACACCGTCGGGCGGGGCGCTCTCGGGCTTTACCGGCACCGGGTTCATCCAGCCCTGGTACGCCCAGCATTTGACCAGCCGTATGTTGCCCAGCCGGCCGCTTTTCAGAAAGTCGTATGCCTGCCGGTAGTGCGCACCGCTGCGCTGCCATTGCCCGATTTGCACGATTTTGCCAAAGTGCCGGGCAGCCCCGAGCATGACGTTACATTCTTCAATGGAATTGGCAAGCGGTTTTTCACAGTACACGTGTTTTCCGGCCGACAAGGCATCGCAACAGATCAGGCAATGCCAGTGGTCGGGCGTCGCAATAATGACAGCGTCGATGTCTTTGTCTTCCAGCAGACGCCGGTAGTCTTTGTATAATTTCGGCCGGTTGCCGCTCAGTTCTTCTACATTTTGCGCCCGCTCGTCGAGTACCGTCTGGTCAACATCGGCCAATGCGATGCACTGCACCTCCGGTATGTTGTTCAACTGGGTTCTCAAATTCGTCCAGCCCATGCCTTTGCAGCCTATGAGCCCCACATTGATCTTGTCGACGGCAGCCACAGGACGAATCTGACCGGCGATGCCCTGTTGCGGCAGCGCGGAAACCAGGCCGGCGCCGGCGAGCGTGGTAGCGGTTTGGCGAATGAATTTGCGACGGGAGTTTGCCATGATTTTGGTTTTAGTCAATATGAAAATCGGATAAATTTATGCCGTAATTGTCAATTACACCCCGCTAAATATCGGGACGGGTCTACTGCGGGAAAGCCTCAGTATTTCCATCTGACGGAATTCATAAGCCCAGGGGCAATAATTCAATATTCCCTACCTTTTCCGGCAAAAAGATGAAAAAATCAGTTGCCCTTTTCATAGTTCTTCTCACAGCGCGCCTGGCGTATGGCCAGATCACCGATCCCAAAGCCACAGAGGTCTGGGAACCTGTTCCCGCTAAAGTAACCCCCGGCATCCTGCCTTCCAGCCCGCCTTCCGACGCGAGGATACTGTTTGATGGCAAAGACCTGTCGCAATGGCGGAAATCGGCCCTGGGGTACGGTGGAAAAATGGAAGATGTGGAAGCCATAGCCCAAAAACACGGTACCGTAACCCAATATGAAGAGGCCGGCTGGGATATCAAAGACGGGGCCATGATCGTGAAGCCGGGAACCGGCGCGATCGAGACCAAAATGGCATTCGGCGACGTCCAGTTGCACATCGAATGGTTGTCGCCAGTATCCCGGGATACGTCCAAAAAGGGGCAGGGTTATAGCAACAGCGGCATTTTTCTGATGAGTAACTACGAAATTCAGGTGCTGAACTCCTATGAAAACCCCACCTACTCCAACGGCCAGGCCGGTGCTATGTACAAGCAATCGATACCGCTGGTCAACGCCTGTCGCCCGCCCGGAGAATGGCAGGCCTACGATATCGTATTTACGGCGCCCCGTTTTGCCGAAGACGGCGGCGTGCTCGAGCCGGCTGCCATCACGGCATTCCAGAATGGAGTATTGATCCAAAACCATTTTGAATTGAAAGGCCCCTGCATCTACATCGGCACGCCGCATTATGTAAAGCATCCCGACAAATTGCCCCTCATCCTGCAGGATCACGGCGACCCTGTCCGGTTTAGAAACATCTGGATACGGGAACTCTGAAAAAGTTGCGCGCCGGTTACACGGTAAATCGGTTCCCGTATCGGGGCCGTGAAATTTCTGTTGCACATCTTGCGTTTCCGCAATAGCAACCGCCATCCGGCAACCGTTCGATCGACATGAAACACCTGCTGACTATCCTGTTCTGTACCCTGTACTGCCTGCTCACCGCCCAAAACGACACCATCGTTGAATACTGGCATGTAAAAGACAAAAAACAACCCACCGCCAATGCGGTGCTGCTTCGGATCAACGTCAACAACCTCGACCAGCGCAAGATGCCCGAGGTGCCTGTACAGGTCGTACAGACGGGTTCGGGGAATGTATGGCAAGGCATCACAGGCCGTTTCGGAGAAGTGCTTTTCCTCGTACCCAAAGACCGGGAATACCGTATCGATGCCGGCGACGAAACCGGGATTGAGACCATTCGCGTATCCAATGAACCCTACGCCAGGGAAGTGATCGACATTACCTATCTGGCCAGTCAATTTACGGAGGAGGAGCGCAACGATACGATTTACCAGAAGGTCTCGCGCGCCCAGACGCCTACGCGCAGCCGTGTACTGGTGGTGTTGACCATTCTTGACCTCGACGACCGCCCTATCAACGGGGAGGATATGTATTTCGCGGTAAAACGGTCGGGCAAGGTGTATCACGCCACCACCGACCGTACGGGCAAAGCGTATCTGATGTTGCCGATGGGCGAATCGTACTGCATCAGCACCCGCATTGAAACGAACCTCAAATGCTACGACATGCCGCAGGACGACCGGGCGGGCCAACTCAACATCCGCTACAACACTATCGGCACGCAGGCGGTGTTGAAAAGAAGGGCCGAACGCGCGCGGCTGGCATTCGTGCGCGATTCCCTGTACCGGATTGAGCGGGAGCGCGATTCCATCGCCTGGGCCACCCACGCGCGCAGGCAACTGAACAAGGAAGATAATTTCGTACAACAACTGCTGTTCGGCGAACAGGGCCCGGAAGTACAGCAACGCATCGCCCGGCGCGCCGCCGAGGAACGCGATTCCGTGAACCGCGACCCGCATTATTTTGAAAAAACAGGTTCGGCAGTACAGGCCGCGCTCTACCGTATGCGCGAACGCTGGAAACACAAGGTGATCGTCACCGATCTCACCGGCAGTATGACACCCTACATGGACCAGGTAATCATGTGGCATGCCCTTCAACTGGTTCAGGGGGAGGAAAACCGCTATTTCTTTTTTAACGACGGCGATGCGCGGGACGACAGCGACAAGCCGATCGGTAAAACCGGCGGCATCTATTTCACCGATCATGCCGAAATGGATCAACTCCTCCAGACCATGATGCAGACAGCAAAGGCCGGATACGGCGGCGACGGACCTGAAAATGACCTCGAAGCGCTGCTTGAAGGCGCGCAAAAATTGCACGGCCTGGATGAACTGGTACTCGTTGCCGACAATTACAGCGATGTGCGCGACATCGAACTGCTGACAAGGCTGAAAGTACCCGTTCACATCATTCTCTGCGGTACGGAGTCGGGCGTAAACGAAAATTACCTTGAAATCGCCTTTAAAACCGGCGGCAGCGTACACACCATCGAACAGGACATTGAAGACCTGGCCCAACTGGTCGACGGCGCCACGCTAAACATCGGCCCTTTCAGGTACCGGGTCAACAGGGGAAAGTTCATCAAGGTGACGAAACTTTAACCTGCCGCAATCTCCATTTTTTTCTCTGATACTGCCTCTGCCAGCCAGGTAAACTGCTTCAAGAAGCCCTGTATGTTTTTTTCAAAGGAGGGGTCTGTAAGGTTGCCGGTCTCATCAAAACGCTGCGTCACCTGCCCTACCAAAAGCATTTGCGGTACCGGGAAGCCAAATATGGCCAGTGCCAGTTGCTGCATAGCCATACCAGCGCGAATTCCGCCCATCATGCCGGCCGAAACCCCCACAATACCTATAGCCTTTTTGGAAAACTCGCCTTCTTTCAGATAGTCCACCGCATTTTTCAGCGCCGAAGTATAACTGCCGTTGTACTCCGGCGACACAAAAATGTATGCATCGGACTGGCGGATTTCATCTGCAAACGCTTCCAGGCCATCCGGCGGATTGGGATGGCGGTGCAATACTTCTTCCAAAACCGGGAAATGGTATTCCGCCAGATCCAAAATCCTGGCAGTATGAATCCCTTGCCCGTTGATATACTGTTCTAATGCCAATGCCACACGGTGTGAGGCGCGATTGATCCTGGTGCTGGCCGATAATATGGAGATAAGCATATTCGAAAGTTTGATGTTTTAATATTTAGTGTTATAAACTTTATTTTTAGTAAAAAGTTCATTTTGAATGATGAATGATGAATATGTGTTAATGGTAAAATTTAAAATTATGGAATAAACTTAGTGCCCAAAACGACCCATTTTTTTTATAATTTTTCATTTTACCATACGGGTTGTGAACCAGAGCCGTTATTTGACGGACGTAAAAAGAAGCATACCACCAGCATGCAAATGCTACGGGCAGACACCAAAAAATTCATCATTCATCATTCATCATTCATCATTCATCATTAAAAAAAATGTCTACCCTCTTTCTCGACCGCGACGGCGTGATCAATGTTCGCACGATTGGCGATTACGTGCGCAGTCCTGAAGCATTCCTGCCGGCAGAAGGGCTCGGCGAAGCGATGCAACTGTTGTCCGGGCTCTTTGACCGCATCCTGATTGTGACCAATCAGGCGGGGATAGGCCGCGGCCTGATGACGGAATCCGACCTGGCAGCCGTTCACCAAAAAATGGCGAACATTGTAGAAAGTGCGGGCGGTCGAATCGATGGAATCTACTATTGCCCGCACGCGAAAGACGCAGGGTGCCCTTGCCGCAAGCCCTTGACAGGTATGGGATGGAAGGCCATGGCCGATTTTCCGGAAACTGATTTCAGCAATGCCTGGATAGTGGGTGATTCGGCGTCAGACATGGCGTTCGGGAAAACCCTGGGCATGCGCACGGTACTGATCCGCGGAAAGGAGGAAGAAGCGGCAGAACTGGACGCCATGGCCATCGATTTTCGCTTTGATTCGCTGTTGCACTTTGCCCGCTATATGGCCGGTAGTTAAAATTTTTAACGTTGAAAATAGCGGCAACAAGTACGCCGTTTGGGTTTCAATGCTGTTTGCAACAGTACATTTCCTGATCACCGGCTAATCTTCGGGTTGCAAAACCCATCCACCCTGGGTTATTCCTTTATTCTTTTTACGAATTTACTAAACACAACCGACACATGACAACTCTGTCTTTTCGGGTGGTCCGTTTATTGGGCTGCCTTGGCGGCGCTTTGCTCGTCGCCCAACTGGCGCTGGCGCAGCGCACCGATCCCGTACCCGACAACCCTGCCCCGGCGCTCGACGATATTACAGAGCGGAACGTAGTGGCCGATCACCGCGTGCTCAAGTATCAACCCATCCGCGAAGCCGACATTCTGTGGGAAAAACGCCTGTGGCGGGTCATCGATACCCGCGAAAAAATGAACCTGCCTTTTGTTGCGCCCGAATCGCCCCTGTTCACCATCTTCTCGGAGGCCGCCCTCAACGGCGACCTGACCGTGTACAGCACGGAGGATGATCATTTCTCCAAACCACTTTCACCGGAAGCCCTGAACGGCCTGTTGTACAAGATCGACACGGTTGTCGTCTGGAATATGGACACAGATGAGGAAGATATTCAGGTCGTACGAACCGACATCAACTGGGAAGATGTGCGACGCTTCCGCATCAAGGAGTCCTGGTTTTTCGACACCAATACCGGTACCCTGCGCGTGCGCATCCTGGGCATCGCCCCGCTCATCGACGTCCGCGACGAGAACGGTGATTTCCGCTTCGAGAAACCACTGTTCTGGGTTCACTACCCCACGGCCCGGCCCTTGCTTGCCGGACATAAGGTAGTCACACCCGGCGGCAATTATTCTACCACAACTTCCTGGGAAGACCTTTTTGAAATGCGCTACTTTGCGTCATCCATCCTCAAGGAAAACAACGTGCAGGATCTTCGCCTGCAGGACTACCTTGCCGGCGCCGACCTGTTGATGCAAGCCGAAAAGATCGACGACGACTTGTTTAACCGGGAACACGATTTGTGGAGCTGGTAAAGCAGTGGGCAGTGGGTAATCTATTCAGGCAGAAACTTTTCGGGGTCTGATATAATACCCCCGGCATTTTACCGACCTCCTGATTCGCTATCAGGAGGTCGGCATGTTATTCCGCTGTGATGTATTGGCAGTCTTTGGAAAAATCAAGGTGGACCGTCGTTTCACTGGCCTCTGCATCCGCATCCGGCATTTTACTCCGAAAATGCAGGGAATAAAGTCGTTTGCGGTACCCTTCGCCAATCTAGGCTGTTACTGCCTTCTGCCTACAGTTTCCTCACCCGAATTTCAATCCTGTTATTTTGCTGGTGCTCCTCATCCGAGCATTCCACACCTTCGGTGCAGCGATTGCGCGGTTCGGTTTCACCTTTACCGTATGCGTTGATACGGTCAGGCTCGACGCCCCGGAACGCGAGATACGTCTTGGCATTTTTCGCCCGGGCATCGGTGAGTTCCTGGTTGAGTTGTGCCTCGCCTCGTGTATCGGTATGTACGATCAGGTCGATCTCCATTTCGGGATAGCGTTTCAGCAGGTCGAGCAATGCGTCGAGGTAGCGCACAGCGCTCTGGTTGAGTGTGGCCTTATTGTATTCGTAGAATATTTTGTCCAGGATGATCGTCGACCCTGCTGCAATGCCGCTGGCAAGTGGCATGGTGTTTTCCACAGTGGCTTCCGGCGTGAGCGACTGCAACTGGGCTTCCAGGCTGGCACGCTGACCCTTTTGGGCCACCACGCGGTAGTTCTCCGGCCTGAACCCGTCGCGCTCCACATAAGCGATATATTCGCCCTCCAAAGGCAGACAAACGGCAAACTCCCCGCTCCAGTTGGTGTGTACCGTTTCGACATGTCCGGTAGCACGGTGAACCATCTTCACCGTAGCGTTGGCGATGCGGATACCAAGCCCTGTAGCCGTCACCAGGCCTCCCGCCTGAAGGCAGGCAGGCGCCTCGCGGAGTTTGAACTCCAGGGTTAGCGGGTTATCCGAATCGATTGAGATCAGCCGTTCCCTGGGGCTGTAACCCTCCAGGCTCACGACCACCAAGTAATTGTGGTAGCGGGTGAATTCGGTGCGCGCCTTGCCTTCCACGTTGCTGTACAGGTCGGCAACACCGAGATCGTCGGCGTCTTTCCTGGTGAGTTGCAGACTGAGGGCGTTGGGTTTGTCCTGCACCGGCGTGAGGTCAATGGAGTAAAAATCTTTATTACCGCTCACAAAACCGTCTTCGGAAGGTTGCAACACGCGAATCGCCGCCTTTTGCAGCGGGGCGCCCGTTTTGGCATCTGTAACGATGATCTGGGCCGGGTTGATTTCCGGTTTGCTGATACCATCCAGGCCTCGAAGCGCCTCAAAGCGATAAACATCGTCTTTTCCGGCTCCACGCGGACGGTTGCTGGTGAAAAACCCGTTCTTGCCCGCATCATCGATGATAAAGGCCATGTCGTCGGATTCCGAGTTGATGGGCTCGCCGATATTGATCACTTCTTCCGGGTTACTTACCGGGTTGTTCACGTAATAAATATCGAGTCCGCCAAGCGTTACGGAGCGGCCATTGGAGGTGAAGAACAGGGAGCCGGACTGGCTGATATAGGGGAATATTTCCTGTTTCTCCGTATTGATCACCGGGCCTGCGTTGACAGGCGTGCCCCAGCCGGAGCCGACTTTTTCGACATAGTAAATATCGTAGCCGCCGTAACCGCCGGGCATATCCGATGCAAAAAACAGTTTTGTGCCATCGGCGCTGAGACTCGGGTGTATGCAGGAGTAATCGTCGCTGTTGAACGGCAGTTCTACCGGTTTGGTCCAGTCGGGTTTACCGTAGCGGGTTTCGTAAATTTTAAGGACGGACTTGCCGTTTTTATTCGATTTGACGACACCGTCCCGGTTGTTGTTGCGGGTCAGGTAGGCCGTTTTGTTGTCCCGACTGAAACAGGTGGGCCCTTCATGAAAACTCGATTTTTTCAAATCCTTGACGTTTGCGCCCAGATCCAGCGGCTGCGGAAATGAAGGATCGCCGTTGTAGTCGAAAAACGCATAAAACAGTTCGGAATAGGTCTCGTTTGTATTCGGGTCGCGCGGGCCGTCTTTCTTCCTGCTCGATACGAATACAATGCCCTCTTTGTAGTAAGAAGGGGCATAATCGGAACCGGCCTGGTTGATCTCGTCGGCATTGATTACCCGAACGGGAAAACGCTGGTCGTCTTTTTCCCGGAAACGGTCTTTGGATTTGCTTTTGGATGATTGCTGAGCCAGCAAGGTCGTGGCCGACAGCAGTACCAGGAGGGGGAGCAACTGGATTACTTTACGAAGCATTCTGTATGATTTGTTTGTTATGTAATGATGAAATTGACGAGGCGGGCTGGGCGTTATAAAGCCTTACACGCCTTACCACGGTCTGCCCGGGTCTACCCTTTCCGTTCCTTCGGGCGCCGGCGGGTTAAACCACCAGCGCAGGGTCGCCTCCACCGAACCGCTGTTGTACTTGCGCAGACGGGTCAGTCCGATATCGTAGGAAAGACAGAAAAACAGATTTTCTGTTGCCTGCATCCCAAGCAATACATCAACGCTTTCTCCTACCCCGTTGGTATCCCCGCCGGTGCGGTATGTTAGGCCGCCGTAGAATTTGTCTTTCAATAGAACGCTCACATTCAGGTCGGCATCGAAGGGCGCGCCCGGCACGTACTTGAGCAACATTTGCGGCGTAATGGATACTTCAGAGGTCGGGGTAAAGGTCAACCCACCCATTGCATTGAAATGGCGCACTTCTCTGGAAATAACCCCTTCAAGGTCGGAAAAGTCGATGTTATTGTCTTTGATGCGCGGCAGGGAAACCCCTCCGAACCACTTGTAGCCGGAATAGAAAATACCGACACCGAAGTTGACCAGCAACTTGTTTTGCGCATCGGTAGGGATGGCATTGTCGAACTTCTGGCTGGGGTTGAGCCGCGGATCTGCCCAGTTCTGGTACAACTGGCGGATATTGAACTGCAACCCGATACCAAGCACACCCCTGCGCAACGGGATGCGGTAAGAGTAGGGTACATCCAGCGTAATCGTGCGGCTGATGCCCACCGTATTGCGCACCAGGTTGGCGCCTACGCCCAGGCGATTGGCTGCCGCGCGTTGGTTGTACGACAGTATTTGCGTCTGCGGTGCGCCGTCAATCCCCATCCACTGGTTTCGGTAGATGGCGGTAAGTGTGGGCGATTCGAAGGTACCTGCGTAGGCAGGGTTGTAGGCCAGTTTGTTGAACATGAACTGCGTATACTGCTGTTCCTGTTGTGCCGCAACGCTGACCCAGGCGGCGAGGAATATGACCGGGAGGTATAGTTTGTTCATCGTTGAAGTTGTAAGAAGCCAGTAACGGGTTTGCTTGAGCCGTTGAATTTTACGACATAGAAATACGTGCCCGGAGGCAGGTCTTGTCCGTTGTAGGTGCCCTGCCAGTCGTTATTGTACGGCTGGGCGTGGAATACCACATCGCCATACTGATTGAAAATGGTCACCTCATTGTCGGGTTCGCCGTCGTTGTCGAGACAGGAGATGAAGAAAAAGTCGTTGACCGCATCGCCATTGGGTGTAACCACGTTGAAAATCTCGCAGTCGCCCGCTTCGCCAACCCTCAAGGTGACAATGGCCGTGCTGCAGGCCGGCATGGGACATACGAGGTTGCACAATTCGTACACCATGATATCGTCGCCGGAAAAAGTCACATCCGGCTGGTAACTGAAGAGCCCCGGTCCCAGAACTTCAAAGTTGCCGTGGTCGGGAAAGTCTTTCACATTCACCTCGTATTGCTGCGAAACAATATCGTTGAGCAGTACGCCGAAATCCTTTTTCGAGCCGAAATCGACGTACAGGGTATCGGGCACTGCCGTGGGGTACAAGTCGTAGGTAATGATCACGGTATCGCGCGATTTATCGCCGCAGAAGCCGTTGTTGACCTCCCAGTACACCCTGTTGACGCCTCGTTTGAGGTTGCAAACCTTGGAAACCGGACTGTTGGGGTTGGAAAATGACAGGGTCGGGTCGTTGATGCTGTGCCAGCGCCCCGTCTCGGTCACCGGTACCTGGGCAGCAGTCAGGTCGGCGCAGGAGTCGTTCCGGCAGATCACCTGATCGGGCCCCGCATTGGCTACCGCTCCGTAGTTTCGGATGGTGACCACCGCTGTCGAAATACCGCAGGCGCCATTGTCCAAATTCCAGAAATAGAAAATCGTATTGCCGTCTGCCAGGCTGTCGACGACAGTATTGGGATCGGTGGGGTCGACAATATTAAAGCCGATCAGGTCGATCTGTCCCTGCGGCTGTGTCCAGTAGCCGTTTACCGTTTGCCCCTGTACAGCATGCAACTGCACGGATTTGGCATAACAGGTATCGATAAGGGTCGGCAAGGCCATTGCCTGCTCCGGCGCAAAAGCGAATATGCTCACCGTATCGCTGCTGTAGTTTTTGCATCCTCCGGCAGAAAGGGTCCAGATATACTGATAGGTATTGCCAGCCATCAGGCCGGTGACCAGGGTAGTGTCGTTGCTC
The DNA here is from genome assembly GCA_937861115.1 of uncultured Bacteroidota bacterium. Classification (GTDB taxonomy): domain Bacteria; phylum Bacteroidota; class Bacteroidia; order Chitinophagales; family Saprospiraceae; genus M3007. The sequence continues at coordinate 33,026 of CALMBD010000017.1, forward strand.
GGGTTAATGATCGTGTCCGACAACATGCCGGTCTTCGTCCATTTGCCGGTCGAGCCCGCCGGCAACTGTGCCGCCTCCAGTTTCAGGGGTTTTGAAGCGCAGGCAGGCCCCTGGGTACCGATGAAAGCCGTATTGTCGGGAATCGTATCAAAATTGACGCTGATTACATTGGAAGGGAATGAATTGCAGCCATCTTCATTCGCTATTGCATAGAACTGATGCACCCCCTGGCTAAAACCGCTCAGATCGGACGTCTGGAAAATTCGGGGGAAAATAGGGCCTCCCACGGTGTCATTCGTCAGGGTAAACCAGGTAAATACAGCGCCCGGCTCAGCCGATGATTCTTTTATTTCGAGTGTCAGTGTGGAGCCCGACTGTTCCAGACACAAATCCGGAGCCTGAAGCAGTTCAGGCATTTTCGGTCGTTTTTTTACCACAACGTTTATTCCCTCGCCGAGTGCCGAAGGGCAGCCGTTGACAAATATCTGGACATTGTAGTTTCCGGCCTGTGCCAGGGTAATATTCGGTCGCTCAGGTGTACGCACACTGGCGGTCCAGCCTCCCGGTCCGGTCCACGCATAGGTGGCGCCCAACACAAACTGGGTGCTCAGTTTCAGGGTTTCGCCTTCGCAAAGGGGTGCATTGGAAGTAGGCACCGGAGTGGGTGGAATCGGGTGTATGGTTACCCCGACAGGAGCCGACGTATCGGAAATACAGCCTGTGACGGAAGCAATGGCAAAATAACCGCCCGAATTTTGCGTCTGCGCGTTGGCAATGGTCAGGAACGGCTGTGTGGTCGGTGTACTGCCGTTTGGCGTCAGCCAGGTATAGATCGTGCCGGTCGGGGGGTACTGGTTGGAGTTGGAAACGGATATGGTGATGTCTGAGCCGGCGCATACAACAGGCGGGTTGGGCATGGCCGCAAGCACCGGCGTTGCCGGAGGATTCTGGATGCTGATCACCGTCGATTTGGGCGCTGAAACACAGCCGTTGACATCGGTCACCACGAGGGTGTAGGTGCCATTGTTCGCAGCGCTGACATTGGGGATCACCGGCATCGAATCCGCCATATTGAAGGGCATGCCGTTCCAGGTCCAATTGTAACTGAGCGGCGGGCTTTGAGTAAGTATCACGGCCTGAAGGGTGGCAGAGGAACCATCTGCACAAACCGGCGCCGTATTTGTCACCGATGTGATGACCGGAGGCGGCGACACATCTACCATTACGAAGGTCGAATCGGCGCATCCAAAAGTAGTTTTACCTACGACCTTGTACAGGCCCGCCACGGCCGGCGTACGAGTTGGGTTGGGCACGTCAAATATCGTCCAGTTGCCCGGCCCCGTCCAGCACCAGGTAGTCAGCGGTGGACTGGATGTAGCGGAAAGTTGCAGGGTACCGCTTTGGCAGACCGGTGAATTGGAGCCTGCTGCAACGTCGGGATAGGCCTGTACTTCAACCAGGATAGGCAGCGACCAATCAGAGTAGCAGCCCTGTTTCAGGATACGCACCTGCCATGAGCCTGAATCGCTGACCATTACATTGGTCAGGGTCAGCGAGTTATTTAACGTGATCACCTCGGTGAGTTGCGGAGAGAGCCAAACATAGGCCGCTGCATTCGGCTCGCTGGAGCAGATAAGGGTAACATTCGAGCCTTCGCAAACCTGCGTAGCACCGGTAAGTTGCGGTGTCGCCGGTTTGTCGCGCACATCTACGGTCACCGTCGCCGGATTCGAGGAGCAGCCGTTTTGCTTGACAATGAGGGAGTATACCCCTTCGTGTATCGCCGGGTTGGCACAGGTCGTTACCAGCGGGTACTGATCCGTATTGGAAAAATTGCTCGGGCCGGTCCACATATACGTTACGCCCGGGCCCGTTACAGGCGTTCCAAGAGTGATAGGTTCGCACTGACAGGGATTTAAAAGCGCCTGATCGACCACTGCTACCGGTTTGGGGTAAACCGTCACCATCAGCAAGTTGGAATTCACCGAAGTGCAGCCGTTGGCCAGCACCTTTACATAATAGCGATAGATACCTACCGCGGGTTGCACGATGGTAAAAATCGGCGATGAGGTTGTGCCCAGCAGCACCGGTGCAGGTAGCGAATCTGCATACCATTCGTACGTTACATTTTGCCCGGCATAGGTCGGCGTCGCCAACACGATGTTGTTGCCGAAACAGAAAGAAGTACCATTGGCCGAAACAATAGGCTGACCGGGCAGGTTGGCCAGATCGACCGTCACACAACCGGTTGCCGTACAACCCGTTAATCCGGTTATGGTGACGCAATAGGTCCCTTCGCTCGCATTGGTTGCAGGCGAAATGGCGGGATTCTGCATGGTATTCATATACCCGTTGGGGCCACTCCATTTATAGGTATAACTCGAAGCGCTTCCGGGTGGATTGGCAAACAAGGTGAGCGTACCGCCCTCGCAAACCGGGGTATAGGTAGGTTGAAGCACGGTAGTCGCCACACCAATCAGAGCAGTACAGGTGGAAGAGTTGCCGTATTCGTCTGTTACGGTAAGGACAACATTGAAACTGCTCCCGGCCTGGCTGCAGGTAAAGTTCGTCTGCGACAGCTGATAACTCAGGTTGGTACCCGAGCAATTGTCGGTACTGTTGTTGTTGATCTCGGCCGGGGTTAGTACATAGGTATCGGCGGGCAGGCCCGACGGATCGACAAAAATGGTCAGCGATTTACAAAAAGCCATCGGCTTGATCGTATCGAGTACCGTGACCATGTAACTGGCCATCCCTTCCAGGCCATTGGCGTCTTCTACCAGATACTTTACGGTATAGGTGCCGGGACCGAGCGTATCCTTCGTCAGGTTGCCATTGAGCGAGCCCGATTTAACCAGTTGTCCACCGCTGTTCCGAATCTCATAGGTAACCACTGCATAACTATACTCCAGCACGGCCTGTATCCGGCTTACACCGTCCGTCATGTCGGGCAGCAGTGCCATGCAGGGGTCAATAAAGTCCGTGTAATTACCCGCATCGTCGTTGGCGACAGCCTTAAAAGTGGCGGTTCCGTTGCCCTGTGTTACCCAGGTGTTGATCTGGTTTGCAGTTACCGGAATGATCGACTCATGGAACAGGCTGCATTGCCCGGCGACAGTTCCCGACGTGGTTGCCGAGATAAAATCGTTGTTCCCGTCGAGAATATTGAAAAACTCGCCGGCGATAGAGTTGTCGTTGTCGCCTTTATGCCTGATTTTTAGAATACCGCCTGTAACCGCATTGGGGATCAGGTTGGTGATATTCAGGGTAATATCTTTCGGGATCAGGCCTGCATTCTGGTCCATTTCAAATTGCATGGGCAAACTGGCCGATTGCTGGTTGATGCTGCCTGACACATCGCAGTTGTCGGTTATTCCGGGGAAGGGCAGCATGACTACTGCCTCGCAGTTGTTCTGGCCCACATAAACCGTGATGGGCGCCGGAGGCGTCACAACGGGTGGTTGCAGGTCTTCAATGACCAGGGTTGTGGATGCCGTAGAGGAATTGCCGGCGCAATCGGTGGCAGTATAGACGACGGTGTGCGATCCCACCTCCAGAAAGAAACTTCCGGATGGCGGGAAAACGCCGGTCGTGTCGCCATCTAGGGTATAGGTAAGATCAATGGGTATCTGCGGGCTGGCATATTGATAACTCAGCTCGGCCCTGGCCCGGCCACCGTTGCAGGTTGCCAGTGCATTGATCGCTTCGCTGCCCGTCCCGTTCGGTGCCAGGGTCAGCACCAGTTGCCCGTCGGTCAGCCAGTTATTCAGTTGGCTGGCCGGTATCGTCAGGGTTGTCACGCTGTTGCCGCATTGTACGGGCGGGTTGTTCGGCAGGGTCTGTCCGATCAGGTAATTGCCTTCGCCATAAATCCTGAAGTATTCCATGGCGCCTTCTGCGTCTGCTATGTCCAGGTAGATTGTAAGCGTTACGGGGTCAATAACCGGGGCATTGGGGGGCAGGTTCGGGGAGGGCCATTGAAAGAAAACGGTATCTACCGGAGTCGAGCCGTTCGGGCCGCCGGAGGTATTGACCAGGAGCGACGTATCCCTCAATAGTACGGCTGCCTTCAGCGCTGTGCATTCGTCGAACAGTGATATGGGCGGCGGAATCCCGGCATTCGCTCCGCAAACGCCTGCATCGGCGGGCAGCATGACAGTAGCCTGTGTTACGATGACCGGACCTGTTGCGTCCTGTACACTGATATTCTGGGTGTAGGTTCGCGCATTCCCGCAGTTATCGGTCGCTGTCCACTCGCGCTTGATGATGTAATTGGTCCAATGGTCGCAATCAAGGGTATCCGGGTTGCGGATCTCGCTTTCATTGAGCGTGATCACCACCGTTTCATCGCAGTTATCCGTAGCGGCGAAGATGCCGGTATCGGGGGGCGCAGGGATGGCATCACAATCGACAGTGATATCGACCGGAATATTGGTCAGCATGGGCGCCACCGTATCGACCACGTGTATTTCCTGTGAAATGATGCTTGTATTGCCGCACACATCCAAAGCCTGCCAGAAGCGGGTGAGGGTATAGGAATCGTCGCAAGGGCCTGCGGTCACCGTTTCATTGACAAAAACCGGGACTGCCGTTGGGCCGGAGCAGGCATCTACGGGTGAAGGCGGCGGCAGCATGGGCGCTACTTCGCACACAATCGTCGTATCCAGCAGCCCTCCGGGCGCGGGCCCAAGGTTGTCGATCACGGCAATAACCTGTGAACTGGTACTCGTGTTCCCACAGGCATCGGTCGCCGTGAACGTGCGGATGATATCGTAAGTGTAATGACCGCATACACCGGAGTCAGGGTCCTGCATGGATAATACCTGCGTGGTTACGCTGACCACCTGGCTGCAGTTGTCCACACCCGCGATATCGACGCCCAGTACAGGGTCGGGAGGCAGGGAAAAAGTGTCGCAGCGGATGGTATCGGTATCCGGAATGAGGGTAAACAAAGGGCCCTCGGTATCGCGGACATAAACCGTCTGCGTAGCAGTTCCGGTATTGCCGCAGTCGTCCGTAGCAGACCACGTAACGTGCATCGTGTACGACCCGGGACAAAGGGTGTCGGATGTGGTAAAGGTATAAGCTACCACCATGCTCGTATCGCAGTTGTCGGTGATAAACGAAGGCGACAGTACCGGCACCGGATTGGGGCAGGAAAGTGTATCGGTCGGCGGAAAGCCGGCGATTACAGGTTTTTCATTGTCCTCTATTTCAAAACGCAGGGTCTTGGAGCCGATATTTCCACAGTCGTCGGTTGCCCTGAAGGTCACATCGGCAAACCAGCTGCAATTATGCGCCTGAACGATCGGGTATGGTCCTGTTCCGAACGTACCGGTTCCGCTTTGACCGTCGGAGGTGGTAAATGAAAAATTCGTCCATGACGTTGCAGAGCAATCATCCGTAACGGAAGCATTGCCGTGCAGGTTGATCCAGGCTTCCAGACTTGCCTGGTCATCGCCGCCGCCGCATTGTTCCACCGTCGACGAACCGTTGATTACCGGCGCCAGGGTATCGATGGCTGCAAAGGTTGCTACGCCAGCGAGTATTGAATTGCCGCAAGCGTCGCGGGCGAAAAAACGTACGGTCACCTTGGCGCGCACTTTATCGTAAAGTGTGCTGCCGATCATTTGCTGACCGCAACCGTTGGCGAAGGAATTTTGAAAAGCGGCAATGATTTGCAGCGAATCCGCAGGCGCCAAGCCGATTTGCATGGGATAGGTCAGCAGGGAACTGATCGTGCAGGAGTCCATGGCCGACAGGTAGCCGCGTTTATTGATCCA
>CALMBD010000018.1 GCA_937861115.1 uncultured Bacteroidota bacterium
TTTCCACGGAACACGTGACCGCATTCGGAAAAACGCCGAAATTGGCGGCAGACAGGCCCTGGCCCGGGAGAATATCCACGACCTCGAGGTCTTCATAATTCAGGGTGAACTGGTAGCCTGAAACGGGTTCCGAACAGGAGAACCCGGTAGTGAATGTTTCGCCGGCCAGTACGGGGCGGTTTTGCAGGTCAAAGAACAGGGTCTGATCCGCGCGAACGCTGATGTCCGCAGGCGCCAGATCATCGGGGATGGCGCTGCCGTTCACATCTCCGACCTTGATCGCCACGAAATCGTCTTCCAACTGGTCTTGCATCACATTCGTCCGGGCAATAGATTCCGGGAAGGCCGACTGGAACGGATCAAGGGGGTCTGTGAAGACAAAATCCTTGTCCACAAACCGCCAGGAGGTATTGTTGGGAAAATCGGCATATATCCCGAGGATGAGTTTCCGCAATTCAACAATATCGAAAGTGGTAATGGAATTGGACTTGTTTGCGTCTGCCGCGATGTATTTGTACGGCGAGTCCAACGGCAAAATATTGAGGATATGCTGGGTTATGAGCACCAGGTCGTAGGTGGATACGCCGTTGAGCGGGTTATCATTCTTATAAGGCGTGAGCGTGTAATCCCCATTGAAGGGCAATATGCCGGGGAAGGAAAATGCGCCGTTGGCCTGATCGTTCAGATTGATGGGGGGCGACTGCGGATGTGTAGCGTTGAGCATGGCGGTCACACCGGTCACCGGCGGCATAAATTGCCCTGCAATGGTCAGGTTGGTGTTCAGGCAACTGCTGTCGGTATCCGTTACGGTAACTGCTATCTGGCAGAAATCGGTGTTGCCGGACAGGTCACTGACCCACAGTTCGGCCATGAACGATCCCGTTTCGCTGCATCCGTAGATCAATTCCCCGACAGGCGCGCCGCTGCTGTCTACGGGGAATCCGCTTCCGGCGCCCGATTTGCGCATACTGAGCGACAACAGACCGGATGGCGTGTCGTCCGAGTAGTCCGACAATACTGCGGCGATCGGGAGGGAGGCGATATAGTTGGCCTGTATCTCGACGGTGATGGCGCTATCGCAACTGATCTCGGGAGCAGTGCCGTCTACGATGAACTCCCGGGAGCAGGTGTTCTTGTTTCCACAGGCATCCGTTACCGTCCACCTGATGGCATGCGAGCCCGGCGGAAGTTGGGGCGCAATGCCGGGATCGCCTGGCGCTGCGGCAGTTTCCCATTGAACGGAAGCCGTGCTGCTATCGCCGTCAACAGTCTCGTGCAAGGCGAAACGGTACAACTCGTCTGCGGTAACGGCACGCGCGTCAAAATCCCGGACTGTCCCGCCGATGTAGTTGGGCGTATTGGCGTTGTCGAAATTTACGGTACCCGGCGCCGGCGGATTATCGCTGTCGACTACCGTTTCTCTGGTCCCGTCGTTGTCCAGGTCGAGAAACAGCAGGTAACTAAAATGCAGGTCGGCGCCCGCGCAGAGATCGGTGGCCGTGATTTGCAGGTCTGCCGGCCCTTCGGGCATGTCGCTGTTGCCGGCATACGACCAGTAAGGCTCATTCCACAAGAGGGAATCGTTGCCCGTTGTATCGGCTATGCCGGAGAGGGCAGGGCAGAGGTCGATCTGCGGTTTTTGGGTGTCGATGATCTTGATGACCTGCTTGTACCGGTATCCGTTTGCATTGGCCGACCAGAAAATGGAAAAATCGGTCGCGTCTGCGTCTGCCGGATTGATTTTTTTCACCGTCGCACTCCAGGGCTGCAAGGTGCCGGGCGCCGAAACGACCGGCCCCGGCAGGTTGCCCTGGTCGTTGACTATCGGGCTGGGATTGGGATTGGGCACGTTGATCAGCGAAGTGTTCGGATTATAAGTACACCAGTTGATAACCGTCCACGTTCTTTCGATCTTGATGCACGCATCGGGCACTACGGTAAATGTTTCATCCTCAAACGAAATGCCCATCAATTCGCAGTCCGCTCCGAATATTTCCGGTTCGCCAAAGTTATCGTTGCCGTTGCAGGCCGTCAGGATGACATCATCCGGGAAACGCAGGTAATAATCCTGGTTGTAGGTGGCGACCACCCGCTGGGTACACTGGCCCGAATTGCCTGCCGTATCGAATACCCGGAACGTACGCGTTATGGTGCCGCGGTGGCATATCGTATCGAACAGGCTGTAATTGGCCGAGCGGCTTACCGAATCGACGGCGCAGGTTTGGCTGAGCAGGTCGCCGTATGCGTCAAGGGTTGGATCGAAATTTTCACAACTTACCGTAACGTTGGGCATCAGGGTGCATTTGGGTCCCTGATTGTCCTTCACGGCGATCCGGGTAATACAATCGGCCGATTGTGATGCTGCATAACCGGTGGAGACCGGACCTGCCGTAGTGTTTATGTCATATACCCTTAAAATAATATCGATGGTATCGCCCCGGTCGGCGCAACAAAACAATATCGTATCCGAAAACATATCGTTGGGTTCGCAGGAGGAAACCTCCAGTCGCCGCGCTTTAAAATCAAGCGTGTTGCAGGCGTCAAAAGAGCCGTTGTCGAGTATCGGGGCCGCGACTTTCGCTATCCCGCTTGCATCCAGGTTTACGATCAGGAGGGTGTCGCATGCCGCAACCGGGGGTTCATTGTCCCAAACCTCCAGGGTCGTAACACAACTGGCTGTATTGCCGCAACTGTCGGTTGCGATGTAGGTAAGCGGTATCGTCCCGACGGGAAAATCGTTGATAACATTGAAAACGCCTACTGTGCCGCCGTTGAACAGCAGACCCGTTGCCGCGCCGGAGATGCCGTTTTTTTCCCAAAAAGCCTCTACGGATGCTACCGGGGAACAGTCTTCCACGAGACCGACTGCCGGCAGGTCTGTTGCACCGCTGCAATTGCTTTGGCTGACCGTAACTGTAACAACAGGTTCACAGGCTATTGCCAGCCCGGACTGGCTCTCCAGGTCGATCTGTTGAATGCTGTCTATCACATTGCCCGTACACCAGTCGACAAGGAACCACTCCCGCAGTACGCGGTCATATCCGGGGCATACGGAAACGAGCGTATCGTTAAAAGTATACCCGATATTACAGGTGAGGGGATAGGGTATGCCGAAAAACTTGAACACCGGGGCCCCGGTACTGGCAGTAGACAGGTCGGGATTCTGACAATCCATCGATACGTTCGGGGGCAGGGTAATCTCCTGCAATTGCAAGGGTTTTAAATGAACGTACTGAATGCAGGAAGCGGAATTGCCGCTGTTATCCACGGCGGTCCAACTTCTTTGTATGGTTTGGGTAAAGCCGCTGACGCAATTCTCCAAAACCACGGCATCCTGAAAAGTAAGCGATTTGACAGCGCCGCAATCGTCGGTGGCGACGGGTACGGCAAATGGAATGCCCAGACTGTCCCGCAAAAATGTCGGCGTGACGCCCTCCAGTGCGCAGGGGATGATTAAATCCTGACATACCAACGTCGGCGGCTGCCCGTCGACGGCCTTGACGGTGCCCCAGCATTTGTTCCCGCTCAGCGGATCGCTAACCCTGTACTGGTAGGGCTTCCCCAGATCGGCAGCAGCCAATACCGGAGGCAGCCAGGGGCCGTTGCCATAGGGCAGGGTTTTGTCCAGTTCGACGAAGAAGGTGTCCAGGCAATCGTTGGAAGGGAACTCCAGTACCTGAAACGGCGTGAGCGTTGCGGTACAGCCGGCCCCCAGGCTGATTTGAAAGAAATCATTGCAGATGAGCATAGGCGCCGGCGGCAGTACGGTTACTGAAAACCAGCAGCCCGATATGTTGCCGCCGACATCTTCCACCTGAAAGGAATTGCCGGTCGTACCGATGGGAAACATACTTCCGGACGGCAGGCCTTCCAACTGACTCAGCACCGGATTCGGTTGGTCGTCGCTCACCAGGATGGAGTAACTGAACGGGGCAGTGCAATCGTCCGGTGCAGGGGTCAGGGTGATGTTTTGCGGACAGGTAATTTCGGGCGGGATAGTGTCGGAAAAGATTTGCCCGGATGAATAGATGAAGGAGGGAAGGTGCGGGGTGCCGGCAAAGGCGGCACATGGCAGCAAGAGCAGCCAAAGGCGTAGCAATCGGTTCATAGGAAAGATAAAAATGATTGTTTGGGCCGGTTATTCGGCTCCGAAAATTACCCCTGTTTTTTCATGCTGCCTATGCGCTGAATCGAAAATACCGCGTTTGTGGAATGTATTTCCCTCGTTTTGTCAGGTTTGTTGCAATTGCGGCCCTTTACTGCCAACTATTCCAGGCCCAGCCTACCAGCATCGCTGCCAGTTTCCATATACCCCAGATCATGGCGGCAAAAAGGACAAAGAAAAAGAAACCCAGCAGTGCCAGCGATCCTTGTGCGCGGGGCTTGGCCTTTCCGTCAGCGTAGTATTTTTTCAGCAAATCCACATTGCGGCGGTTGGCCTTGAAGCCGAAATCAAACAGGTCGCCGGCAATGGGCACCACTCCCACGACGGCGTCGATCACAAAATTGCCCATCATACGGAGCATCAGTAATGGCCCTGCTCCACGCCGGATCATGGTATGCATAAGAAATCCGGAGATCACAAAACCGGCGATGTCGCCGACGTATGGCACGAGGCCGATGATGCCGTCGAGCCCGAACCGGATATTGGTTCCCGGAATGCGGAAGCGGTTGTCCAGCAAGGATGCGAGCACATCAAGCCGGGTCAGTGCGGGATCAGGGTGTTGGGTGGTGGTGTTTTCCAAAAAAATAACAGGTATGTGATAATCGTAACCGCACAAAATACGGAATTATCTCTTTTGGCTGTGCTCTCGAATAGCGACCTGTGTCTGCAGGCCTAACTGCTGCTGCCGCCACCTCCGGTATGCGCCGGGTTCATGCAGCAGTTGCGCCAGAAGCCTGTCATCTGCAGTGCCTTTCGTTGTCATCTGCGGTGCGTAATAGCCGCTGCATCGAACCATTGCCGTTCGCATCGTACCGGATGCTTGGGGTGGCGCGGTAAATGTCAGGTTAAGACGGCCCTTGCCAGCGGGCATGGAAAGATATTGTCCGTCTGATTCTCTGAGTAGGTTTCCGACATCCTGTCCGTTTTGGTTGGTGGCGCTGGAAGGAAAAAGTTCAGAAGAGGGGTTAATGCGCGTGTAAGAGAAACTGGCCTGCACACTATTAAGCATCCAGTAGCCTGCCGGGCATTCCAGCCGGACGCGCAGTACATCGCTTTTCAAGTGCTTCAGGTTGATCTCTTTTGCCACCTCCCGGTCCACTGCCGGACCTACGAAGTTGACTACTCCTGTTTCCTGCCATTGTTCTCCATCCCAGACACTAAAGTGAAGCAGGTTCTCCCTTACGGATGCTGCGCTCAGGATATGTTGTGCTACGGTATCGGTATCGAGTTGCGCATAGCGTTCCTGCCCGTACATGTCGAGCAGTACCTGTTGCTGTAGCGCGGCCCAAGGTGTGTTGCGCAGGTTCAGCAGTAAAACAGCGGAAGCGGCGTTAGCCGGTTTCTCAAAACACAGCTCCAGGCCATCAATCCGGTTGGCATCGCATTCCGGGTCATGGATAAAAGGATTGCTCAGCCAGAATGCATCATCTTTATACTGTAAGGCCATCTTTTGGTCGGCTCCATCGCTGGTATTGGCGGAGCGTGGCGCCTGCAGATCTGCGACGGCAAAGAAATCGCCCTCTTCTGTGGCACAAATATGGCGCTCCTCAGACAGGTCGAAAAGCAGCAGGCTTAACCGGTCAATAAAATCCGTCTCATCCAATTCATTGGCCAGTTTTAAGGTATACACCCCGTTTGTCGGCTTCAGGTAACGCAGCACAGCCCAATCGGTGCATTCCGCACCTTTATAATACGCGCCGCTGCACATTTCTGCCTCAAGCCGGTATGATTCTCCATCGTAACTGTAGACATAGGGACAAAAACTGCCCAAGTCAAAACTGAAGTTGGACAACAAAATAAGCAAGGCGCCCGCATCCACAACGGCGCCTATAGCCGCACCCCACACCCGTCCTTTTGCATTTCGGGCAAATACATCGACATGGTCGATTTGATCAAGGGGAATTTTGATCAGATCGGCGCCTTTCTTCTCCAGGATCATCGCATTGAGCACGGTATCTTTTTCGGGATTCATTTTGGACATCTCCTGAAAACGCCCTGTGACCGGCTCCTTGCCATTGCGATGTACGGTAAGGAGTGTTCGTGGTTTCAGTGAAACTACTTCCCATCCGGCAATTGTCTTGCCCTGCCGCGGTTGTTTGTTGTCAACGGCAGCACCGATAGCGAAACCGGCTAATGTACAGCCGAACTGTGTCCAGACAAACAGTGCGAACAGGCTACAAAAGGCTGCTGCAATCAGGGTTGTTTTTCTCATGGCAGTATAGTATTTATTGCCTAAAATTAGCCCCAATAGTCGATCTAGGCAAGGCGTTTATTGCACCCGCAGGGTCTGCCCGATCTTGACCGTGTCGTCAGTCAGGTTGTTTAGTTGCTTGATCTTCGCTACCGTGGTGTTGTATCGGCGCGAGATATTAAACAGGGTATCGCCCTTGACGACCAGGTGATAGCCGGTGCCGGCGCCCTGCGGCTTCGTCTGCGGTATGGTCGGCTGGTTGGGCCGGCTCGAGGGTTGATCCATAGTCGGCTGGTTGGGCACCGGATCGGGTGGATATGGGGTGCCGGTCACCACCGGAGGCTTCATGTCGGGCGGCAGGTTTGGCTTGGCGGGCTGGTCGGGTTTTGTCTGCTCCTCGCCGATGGGGTCGAGATAGCCCTCCGTATCTGGTTCGAGTGTTTCACTGGTGGGCGGGGTAGGGTAAGGGTTGCCGGTTTGGTTGGGGGTCGGGTCGCCGGCTTCCCGCAGTTTGAGGTTGTCGCTCAGGGGCCGTTTGCCTTTCAGCCGCACCCGTTCGCCGGTAGCGGGTTCCTGGCCCGGGCTAATCCGGTTGTATTCGAGCAGTTTGTCGAGCCGCACGCCGTACAGTTGGGCGATATCGAACATACTTTCCGAATCCTTTACGTAGTGTTCCTTGGCGCGGCCGTTCCATTTGCTCTTTTTCTGCTGGATAAATATGCGCGTATTGGCGCCGAGTTTTTGAGCGGGGGTGTAGCCTCTGTCATTGTAGTTGGCAACTTTGGTCGCATTCAACCGGTAGGCCTTGGCTATATCCGGGATGGTCTCTCCTTCCCGCGCCAGCACTACCTTGGTATCGTTGATGC
>CALMBD010000019.1 GCA_937861115.1 uncultured Bacteroidota bacterium
TTCATAAGTCAACCCGAGTTTGTCATGTTTGTAAACACCCGTCCGATATACGGGCAAGTAACGACACCATGATGCCTTGTCTTGTTTGTAAACACCCGTCCAATCTACGGGCGCGTAACCCGAAATCAAACACTTCCGGGAAAATGAAACATCGTGCCCTGCCCGCATTTAGATCGGACGGGTGTTTACAACATGACAAGGGAACAAGAGAACGATACCCGGGCGAAGATCACAGGTTAAGGAACAGCGTAACGCCACCAGTAACCCGCAACCCGAGTAACCAGCAACCTGTGAGTAACCCGCAACCTGAGTAACCCGCAACCCGCAACCCACTCTACACCTCCGGCACCCTACCCCACCACGGCGCCGCCTTTTCCAACTGCCCGGCCAGCCGGAACATCAAACCCTCCTCGCCGAAACGCCCGGTAAACATCACCCCGACCGGCAGATTTTCTTCCTCGGTCCAGTGCATGGGCACCGACATGGACGGCTGACCGGTCATATTGGCAAACCCCGTCCAGGGCATCCAGTCGTAAATTTTTTCGGCCAGCGGGTCGACCTGGCTGCGCACAGCGGCGCCGATGCCCAGCGTGTTGACAAAAGCCACCAGCCGGCTTTCTGCCGGGGTGTTTTGCAGCGCGCCGGTGCGGAAGGGCCGCTGGGCGAGCGTCGGCGTGAGCAGGAGGTCGTAAGTGGCGTGGAAATCGGCGATGCGGCGGCACAGTTCATTCCATTTGTGTTTGGCGTAGGCGTAATCCGAGGCGGTGTACGATTTGCCGAGCAGGTGCAGGGCGTAGGTATTCGGCTCGACATCGGAGGTCCGGACCGGGCGACCGAGGTAATCGCCCAGGACGCGCAATTCGGCGGCCACTTCACCCGCCACTATGGTTAGAAATGACCGGGTAAGTTCCTCTTTATGGTACGGCAATGCCACCTCTTCAACCTGATGCCCCTCGCTGCGCAGGATTTCGACCGTGCGGGCGACGGCTGTCAGGCAGGCGGGATCGACCGCATGCCCGAGCGTATGGGCCGTGGTAAAGGCAATGCGCAGTTTGCCCGGCGCCGTGGCGACCTCTTCCAGGTAGGGGCGTTGCGGCTTTTCGATGGTGTACGGATCGCCGGGGCCGGGACCCATGATGGCATCGAGATAGGCCGCGGAGTCGCGCACGCTGCGGCTGACGCAGCCTTCCACGGCCGCGCCGTTCCACATGTCGCCGAACATGCGCCCCCACGACACGCGCCCGCGCGAGGGTTTCAGACCGAACAGGCCGCAGCACGACGCCGGCATGCGGATGCTCCCGCCGCCGTCGTTGGCGGTGGCCATGGGCACCATGCCCGAGGCCACGGCCGCTGCCGAACCGCCGCTGGAGCCTGCGGTGGTGAATTCCGTGTTCCAGGGGTTGTGGGTGGGGCCGAACAGCAGCGGCTCGGTAAACGGCGTGAGGCCGAATTCCGGCGTATTGGTCTTGCCCAGGAAGATCAGCCCCGCCGCCCGCATTTTTTGCACGGCAAAACTGTCCTGTTCCGACACGAAGTTGTTGTACCCCCGGCAGCCCGAGCGCATGGGCACGCCTTTGATCTCCATGCCGAGGTCTTTCATCAGGAAGGGCACCCCGGCGAAAGGTGCGTTGCGGTCTGTTTGTTTGGCTGCGGCCCGCGCCTCGTCGTACAGTTTATGGATCACGGCGTTGAGCGCAGGGTTTACAGATTCAATACGCCGGATAGCGGCTTCGACCAGCGCTTCGGCGGTGGTGTCGCCCTTTTTTACCCGTTCGGCCAGGCCGAGCGCATCGTGCTTGCGGTATTCTTCAAATGTCATGTCGGAGTGGTTTTGTGTGGCAAATGTTGGGAAAAACGCGGAAGTATCAAATTTTTGATGGCGATGGATGGCCGATATCTGCCGAAGATTTTGGCGCGCGATTTGGAAGTTGCAAATACGCGGTTATATTTGTACCGGTTAATGTATTCCCGCTTGACACGACTTCAACAAAATAATACCAAATGCAACGCCCTTATCACCGGAAAGATCCGGCGGTAAGGGCGTTGCGGTTACAAGCTACTTGCCCGAAACGGACGACTAAGTGAACAGGTGTATTGCGGGATAAGTGGGTAAGAAGGTAGTGCGGGTTTTGGGTTAGTTGTTGGTTGTGGGTAACCTGTAGTTCGATGAAATTAACAATATACGTCTTTAGTTATTAACAGAGAAATAAATGTCATGTCAGACTACACAATATTCTTTATTGGATTTATTATAATTTACATACTTGTTAAAGATACTGATTTTATCAATCACTGGAAATCGAGATCCTTCGAAGATAGTTCTCCAATAGTAATACAAAATCTTTTTCCGACCCAGATAAAACAAATACGAACAGATAAAGACAATAAGATTATTTTGTCTGACGAACAGATTAAATGTTGTATTTCTGAACTTGAGAAAAAAGCCATTAAAAGTTTGAAGTTGCCGAACAGCCAAATTGATCTTAGGAAGAGACTTGTTGATAAAAAAGAATATACACCGTTGGAAATAATGCAAAAATTTGCCAATGAAATTTGTGCCCATCTATTTATTACAGCAAGATTTACAATAAAGATAGTAGAAAAGTTAGATGAAGGAGTTGCAGGGAAATACTCCCAGGGGCAAGGCTCTCCGGTGATTGAAATCCCTAACCCTATGGAATACTCAATAGAGCAAATATTTGCAATTTTGTCTCATGAGATTACTCATTACTTTTTGATTAAAAAGCGAAAAATTATTTTTAAAAACAATCAAGAAAACGAAATATTTACAGAAATTTCTAGTGTTTATCTAGGTTTTGGATTTTTAATTTTAGAGGGCTATCTTCCAAGAATAGGATTTACCAGCAAATTTGTTACTGAGCAATCCGTTGGATATTTGTCAACAGATACTGTAAAGCGAGCTATTTTACTTACGGCGAAAATAAGAAAACAAAACAAACAAGAAATATTAGATTATTTTTCTAACGATGAAGATAAAAAACTAGCCCTAATTATTCTGAATTCTGGATAACGTATTTTCAAATTTTTCATCGAACTATGGCTTCCTTGCCAACCGTTCACTAAACACGGCGGTATGCAAGGAAGCAAACGTTGGCAATTATAAGGCAACAAAAAAATGACAGATACACCGAAAATATTTATTTCATATAGTTGGACGACACCCAAACACGAAGACTGGGTGATTAACCTTGCTGAAAGACTGGTGTCAGACGGAGTTGACGTAGTCATTGACAAGTGGTACTTGAAAGAAGGGCACGACAAGTTTAACTTTATGGAAAAAATGGTAAAATCAACTGACATAAAAAAAGTCCTCATAATTCTAGATAAAAAATATTCAGAAAAGGCAGAACAACGAACAGGTGGCGTGGGAACAGAAACCCAAATCATAAGTCCAAAAATTTACGGGGACGTTTCTCAAGAGAAATTTATTCCGATAGTAATAGAAAAAGATGACAATGGGAATGCATATGTACCAACTTTTTTAGAAAGCAGAATTTACATAGACCTTTCAGAACAAGATAATTTTGAAGAAAACTATGAGAAACTACTAAGGAATATTTTTCAAAGGCCTGCATATAGCAAGCCAAAACTCGGAAAGGCACCAAGTTATTTATTTGAAGAAACGCCAATGACACACAAAACTTCAAACACAGTAAGAAGCTTTGACAACCAAATAATAAAATCTCCTCAGAGGCTTAATTCAATAATCAGAGAGTTTGTTGAGGACTTTTTTGATGATTTAAAAGGTTACGCAGCAAACGTAGATGGGGTAAGAGACACGCACGCATTTGGAAAAATTATTCACAACAATATTATTTCTTACACACCATTACGCAACGACTATATTGTATTTATTGATAAACTTCTAAAATCAGAACTTGAATTTGACATTGAAATACTTATTAAGTTCTTTGAAAAGTTGCCACTTCTAAAAGACCCACAAGAAAGTAGAGGCAGTTGGAGTCCACGTGAATTTGATAATTTCAGATTTTTCATTCACGAAATTTTTCTGTACACAATTGCAGTTGGATTAAAAAATGAAAAATACAAATTTATTGAAGAGATACTTTATTCAAGTTATTTTTTTCAGAACAAGTACGATAGCAGAAACGAGCCAAAAAGATTTGATGAATTATATAATTACGTGGAAATTTTTGACCAATATTACAATCAAACCTACTCTAAAAACCTCCTCAGCCCTATGGCAGACTTAATGCTGGCAAGAATTCCTGAAGGTATGAGCAAAGACAACCTTATTGACGCTGATTTACTTTCCTACTATGTAGGAGTGTTAGAGAACATCAGATGGTTTCCCATCACATATGTTTATAGAACAAGAGGTAAATTTGAATTATTTGACCGTTTGATATCGGTTAGACATTTTGATAAGGTAAAATGCCTATTTGCAGTTAATAGTCCAAAAGAGTTTAAAGACAAATTAAATGACCTCAAAGAAAATGACAAAAACCCAGAAAGAATAGGTTTCCCCAATTCGTTTGACAAGGTAATACCAATTTATAGATTAATTGACATTGAAAAAATTGGAACAACAAGATAACCCCCCCCGCTCGAGCGAGGCTGCGCCACCCACCGGGATTCGCCCCGCCCCGGCTACTAAAATGATCTGTTTCGCCTGACTTTCAAGAATGTAAAAGATGCCATGCGGAATAAGCGACTAAAGTAGCGGAAACGAGGTAGCGTAGAAACTGGTTTGGTGGTGGGTTACGGGACTGC
>CALMBD010000020.1 GCA_937861115.1 uncultured Bacteroidota bacterium
ATTCGCATACCTTTACCTATCTTCGCCCACGATGGAAAACCTCTCTGCCTATACTGTCCTCTTTTCTTTTTGTGGACTGATCATACTATCCTACCTGTTTTCAGTACTCAACCGGGTAACACGCATTCCGTCGGTGTTGCTGTTGCTGGGCACCGGAATAGGATTGCGCTACCTGTCGGATACTTTCAACGTACCCTTCGATATGCCGTCTGCTGCCGTCGAGTTTCTGGGGACCATCGGTCTGATCATGATCGTACTGGAGGCCGGACTTGATCTGGAAGTGACGAAAAAGAAGTTGCCGCTGATCCGAAGTTCATTTTTTTCGGCGTTGATTATCCTGATCATATCCACATTCAGTGTAGCCGGCATTTTGCAATGGTGGATGCCCGAATCGCCCTTCGACAACTGTGTAGTATACGCTATCGTCCTGAGCATTGTGAGCAGCGCCATCGTGCTGCCAAGCGTAGGCCACCTGAGCCATGAAAAACGCGAGTTTTTGATCTATGAAGCCTCATTTTCCGACGTACTGGGCATCATGGCGTTTAATTTTCTCACGGCAGGTCATGTCATCACTACGGAATCTGTAACCTGGTTTATCGGCAGCATACCTGTCGCTATCGTGCTCTCGGTAGTGGTTTGTTTTGCGCTGATGATGCTCCTGATCAAAAACAGGATCAACATCAAGTTCTTCCTGATGTTTGCTGTGCTGATCGTCATCTATATCGGCGGTAAAATGATGCACTTGCCCTCGTTGATCGCCATCATGATGTTTGGCCTGGTCGTGAACAACTGGGAACTGGTGCGCTGGAAGCCGTTGAAGTCCTATTTCTCCGATGAAAGTGTCAACGACGTGGTGGCATTGCTGAAATCGATCACGGCGGAGTCCTCTTTCCTGATCCGCACCTTTTTCTTTATTATATTCGGCTATTCGATCAAATTGTCATTCCTGCAGGACCCCAATGTGCTGCTGCTCGGCTCTCTGATTGTGATAGCATTGATGATCCTGCGTTATATCTACCTGCGCATTCTGCACAAATACACGCTGTTCCCTGAATTGCTTTACATCCCGCGCGGCCTCATCACGATACTGTTGTTTTACAAAATACCAGAATGGCAGCGCATTGATACCTTCGACGAAGGTGTCCTGTTTTTTGTAATCCTGGCAACCGGGATCATTATGATGCTCGGTTCGCTGTTCTACCACGACGAACCGGTTGAGATAGATAAAACGATAGACCCTGGTCCTGAAGTGGTGATGCAGCCGGAAAACGATTGATCCGGGAATCGAGAACAAAACAGGGCAAAAAACCATTATCCGGATTACAGATTCGTATCAGTCGCGCCATCCGACCTTCTCCCGGAGCACATTTTCTTTCAAACACAAAAACGACCTGACTGCATGGAATGGAGTATTATACTTGTATTTATCCTCGGATACCTTGCCATTACACTCGAACATCCGCTGAAAATTGACAAGGCCGCCAGCGCGCTGGTGACGGCCGTGTTGTGCTGGATGCTGTATATATTGGCAGAATCGGACAAGGAAGCCGTTACGCACCACCTCACCCTGCACATGGGGGAGATATCTGAAATCCTGTTTTTCCTGCTTGGCGCCATGGTGGTAGTGGAACTGATCGACGCGCACGACGGGTTCGAGATCGTCAGCGATTATGTGCGCACCACCGATAAAAAACGACTGCTCTGGATCGTCTGTGGCATCACGTTCTTTATGTCGGCGCTACTCGACAACCTGACTTCTACGATCGTAATTATCAGCCTGTTGCGCAAATTGATCAGCGGACGGGAAGATCGCCTGCTCTTTGCAGGACTGACGGTCGTGGCCGCCAACGCCGGCGGCGCCTGGTCGCCAATGGGCGACGTTACCACCACCATGCTCTGGATCGGTGGTCAGGTGACCGTGCTGAACATTATTAAAATGCTCTTTCTGCCCAGTCTTGTTTGCCTGGTCGTACCCTTGCTGATCCGTTCACGGCAAATGAAGGGTTCCGTAACTACCCCAAAGCGGAGCAGCGATGCCTTTGATGACACCACCCCTGCAGAACGGCGAACCGTATTGCTGATCGGACTGGGCGTGCTGCTTTTTGTACCCGTATTCAAAACCCTGACCCACCTGCCGCCATTCATGGGTATGTTGTTTGGCCTCGGTGTCATGTGGATCGTTACAGAAATGATGCACACCGGCAAGGACGAAATCGAGAAAGGCCCGCGTTCGGTCGTGCATGCACTGCGAAAAATCGATACGCCGAGCATCCTGTTTTTTCTCGGCATACTGGTGGCTGTAGCGGCCCTGCAAAGTACCGGCATGTTGAAAAGCCTCGCTACCTGGCTCGACCATACCATCGGCAATATCACCATCACCTGTATCCTAATCGGTTTCCTTTCGGCAATCGTAGACAATGTACCGCTCGTAGCGGCTGCTCAGGGGATGTATTCCCTGGAGCAATACGGCACGGACCACTATTTCTGGGAGTTTCTGGCTTATTGTGCCGGCACCGGCGGCAGTGCGCTCATTATCGGCTCTGCGGCAGGGGTAGCGGCCATGGGTATGGAAAAAATTGATTTTTTCTGGTACATGCGCAAGATTACGCTTTGGGCCGTCATCGGTTATCTGGCCGGCGCTGCGGTCTATGTGGTTCAATCCATGTTAGTCCATTAACCTAATATCAGCCCGCGTACTGAGCCAGGTCATTTACAAGGCAAAAGGAATCGCGAAAATTTGCATTTTCAGAAAGTCTATTCGACCGATTTATTTGACGGGAGCGGATTTCCGTCCTACAATTGACCAGCGATGAACGCCGATCTTTTTGCCAAATACGACGTGGCGGCGCCACGTTATACCAGTTATCCTACTGTGCCCTATTGGGCCGATGCATCACTTTCGCAGGATGACTGGCTGCCGAAGGTGCAAAATGCCTTTGCTGACGATCACCATATCAGCCTGTATATCCACCTGCCTTTCTGCGAAAGTCTGTGTACCTATTGCGGCTGTAATAAACACATCACCAAAAACCATGCGGTGGAACACCCCTACATTGATGCCTTGCTGCGCGAATGGAAAATGTACCGCGAGGCATTGCCTGGAAGGCCGGTGCTGCGTGAGTTACACCTCGGCGGCGGCACGCCTACTTTTTTCCAGCCGGAAAGCCTCCGCTTCCTGCTGGAAAACATTTTAAAAGACGTGGAAATCCCGGAACACCACGATTTCGGGTTTGAGGCACACCCCTGGAGCGCAACGGAGGAACACCTGCGCGTTCTGTACGACCTGGGATTCCGGCGCATCAGCATCGGCGTGCAGGACTTTGATGAAGACCTGATGAAACTCGTCAACCGCCGGCAAACGGTGGAGTCCGTCGTGCGCTGCACCGAGCAGGCCCGGGCAATCGGGTATGAATCGGTCAACTATGATCTCATTTTTGGCCTGCCCAAACAAACCCTGGCACACATCCGGAACAACGCAGGTTATGTGGCGCGCCTGAAGCCCGATCGCATCGCCTTTTACAGTTATGCCCATGTACCGTGGCTCAAGCGCAGCCAGTGCGCCTATTCTGAAGCCGACTTGCCGACGGGCGCCGACAAGCGTCATTTGTACGAGGCCGGGCGATTCTGGTTCGAGTCGAGCGGCTATGCGGAGATCGGGATGGACCATTTTGCGCTCCCGCATGATCCGCTGTTCAAGGCCATGCGGAACGAAACCATGCACCGCAACTTTATGGGCTACACGCCGTATAAAACGCAACTGCAGATTGGCCTGGGCGCTTCGGCCATCAGCGATTCCTGGGATGCGTTTGCTCAGAACGAAAAGGATACCGCTACATACCAGAAAATCGTGAATGAAGGCCGGTTGCCGGTATTCAGGGGCCACCTGCTTACGAAAGAAGATCAACTGCTTCGCCGCCATATTCTACATCTGATGACGCGTTTTGAAACGTCGTGGTCTTACGATGAAGCACAGGAACAGGTGCTCGAAGCCGCTGTAGCGCGACTGGAGCCGCTGATTGCCGACG
Source organism: uncultured Bacteroidota bacterium (assembly GCA_937861115.1). GTDB lineage: Bacteria > Bacteroidota > Bacteroidia > Chitinophagales > Saprospiraceae > M3007. The sequence continues at coordinate 4,026 of CALMBD010000020.1, forward strand.
GGCTGGTCACCGTAAAGCCCTTTCACATAAAAGTGACCAATCCGGGCCGGAACTTTCTCCGCAACATCTGCATGGCCTTCGATGCGCACTACTGGAAAAAACAGCCGGAAGGGAAACTGTTTAGTCAGGCAGTATGAGGTTTATACCTTTGCGTCAAAAACAAGGCCTGACCAGCATGCAATACGAAAACACCCTTGACTTTGCGCAAGACCTCGACCGCAACGACCCGCTGAGACAATATCGCGCGCAATTTATTTTCCCGCAACATTCCGGACACGATGTCCTCTACTTCTGCGGCAATTCGCTTGGCCTGCAGCCAAAGGCGATCCGAAAAGCCCTGCTTGACGAACTCGATCAATGGGGCGAACATGGCGTGGAAGGCCATTTCCGCGGCGAACTGCCCTGGATGTATTACCACAAATTTCTGACGCCCCAGGCAGCCCGGTTGGTGGGGGCGCTCCCGCACGAGGTCGTCATCATGAATACCCTAACAGTAAACCTGCACCTGATGATGGTGTCTTTTTACCGGCCTGATGCGCAGCGGTACAAGATTATCATGGAAGCAGGTGCATTCCCCAGCGACCAGTATGCTGTGGAAAGCCAGGTGCGCTGGCACGGCTTCGACCCCGCCGACGCAATCGTGGAAGTGGCGCCGCGGCCCGGCGAGGATACGTTGCGAACCGAAGATATTTTAGAGATTATTGAAAAAGAGGGCTCCCGGACGGCACTGGTTATGTTCGGCGGTGTAAATTATTATACCGGACAATTGTATGATATGGAGCGTATCGCCGCAGCCGCACACCGGGTCGGCGCCTACGCGGGTTTCGACCTGGCGCACGCGGCCGGCAATGCCGCCCTGCATTTGCACGACTGGAATGCAGACTTTGCCGTATGGTGCAGTTACAAATATCTGAATTCCGGGCCGGGCGGACCGGCGGGCGCTTTTGTTCACGAACGCCATGGCGATAACCCGGCACTGCCGCGTTTTGCGGGGTGGTGGGGGCATGATGAGGGCGAACGCTTCCAGATGAAGAAAGGCTTCAAACCCATGCGCGGCGCTGAAGGATGGCAACTGAGCAACGCCCAGATATTTTCCTTTGCCGCGCACAAGGCCAGCCTCGATCTTTTCGACGCGGCAGGTATGGCGCAACTCCGGACGAAAAGTCAGCAGCTCACGGGTTACCTGGAATATGTACTCGACGAGGTCAACCGCCGCAAAAACCTGTTCCGTATCATCACCCCGCGCGACCCCGGTGCGCGGGGCTGCCAGATATCGGCACTCACAGATGAACGAGGCAAATCTTTGTTCGATTTTCTTGCGAACAACGGCGCTATCGCCGATTGGCGCGAGCCAAATGTGATCCGTTTGGCGCCCGTGCCGCTGTACAATACGTTTGAAGATGTCTGGCGCCTGGGGGATTTGATGTTGCGGTATGGTGCCTAGTTCTCTACTTTAGCTGCGCCCCGGCAGACCCGGGCGTCGTTTTACCGGACAAACAGACCCAATATGCTTAGAATCGGAACTCGTGGCAGCAAACTTGCCCTGTGGCAGGCGAATTTCACACAGGCGGAACTCACCAGAATAGGCGTGGAAAGCGAGCTGGTGATCATCAAAACCAAAGGGGATGTGGTGCAACACCTGAGTTTCGACAAACTGGAAGGGAAAGGGTTCTTCACCAAGGAAATTGAAGACGCCATGCTGCGCGGTGAAATCGACCTCGCCGTCCACTCCATGAAAGATCTGCCTACCACCCAACCCGAAGGGCTGGTTATTACCGCCGTTTCGTACCGCGATAACCCTGCAGACCTGCTCATCATTCGTCCGGAAGCACTGGATCACGGAAAGGTTTTTAAACTGAAGGAGGGTGCTGTAGTGGGCACCTCTGCTGCCCGCCGCAAGGCCCAGTTACTCGATTTCAGGCCTGATACAGTAATAAAAGACATTCGGGGCAATGTTCCCACCCGTCTGGAAAAGCTGCGCTCCGGCGATTTTGACGCCATCTTCCTCGCGGCAGCAGGCGTCAGTCGGCTGGGGCTCGACACGGACGGCCTGGAAGTAATCGAATTGAACCCGCGCGAGTTTGTCCCGGCGCCCGCTCAGGGTGTACTGGCCTGGCAAACAAACCGCGACGATATGGATACCCGGCTGTTGTTGAAAAACATACACCATCCGGAAATTTCTGCCTGCACAAACGTGGAACGCCGGGCCCTGCAACTCATGGATGGCGGCTGCCAGCTTCCCCTGGGCGTCCACTGCGAACGCGATGCCACCGGCCACTTTCACGCCTTTGCTGCTTGTGAAATAGCGGGCATCATGCGCCGCTCCAGGCTTTCGTCCAGCACAAGTTTCGGTATGGCCGAAAAACTGATCGCCGGGCTGAAAACCGCCTAATCCGATTATTAAACAACTGAATGTAAAATCTGACCAAAAGTATGTCGACCAAAATTATTCCCCTGATGGCAGTCCTGATAATCGCTGCCTGTACCCAAACAACGCAACAAAAAACACCCGCTGCTGACAATAGTGCCGAGGATAAAAAAGAGAAACTTTCGCCCTTTACTCAAAAAATTTCCGAGGGCATCGACTTTGTCGCCCTCGGTACGGAGCCCTTCTGGGGGCTCGACATTGATTTCGAAAAAGGGATGGAATTCAAGACTCCTGATGGTAAATCCTTCAATGCCCCTGCTGTCATGGCTAAAAAAGGGTCGGAAGGTGTGTTAATATATGAGTCAAAAACGGAAGACGGAAGCCTGAAGGTGACCTTGAAAAAAGAACCCTGTTCCGATGGTATGAGCGACAACAAGTTTGATTATTCGGCGATAGTGGCAGTCAACGGAACAGAGTTCAAGGGTTGCGGCCAGCCCATTGGCGGCTCACTTGGCAGCTACTGGACGCTGCAAAGCATGAACGGAGCGCCGGTAGAGGAAAATACTTTTTTGAAAGGCAGGATTCCCGTACTTCAGGTCAATGTGAAGGAAAGCAGGTATGCCGGCTCCGACGGGTGCAACAATATCCTTGGAAAAGCGCGCATCGAAGGCAACAAGATCGAACTCGAACCGGGGATATCGACCATGATGGCCTGCCCGGGAAAGGCCCATGAAGAATACGCTGAGGCCTTTTATTCCGTTACCGACTATACCATTGAAAATGGACTGCTTACCCTTTTGGCAGAAGGCAAACCGGTACTGGTGTACGGGTTATAGGGTTTCAGGGTACCGGCGCGGTACCGGCGGCTTATTGAAGTTGTTTAATAAAACGCAGTTAACAAGTTTTTTGA
>CALMBD010000021.1 GCA_937861115.1 uncultured Bacteroidota bacterium
CCGTCTACCGTCTACCGTCTACCGTCTACCGTCTACCGTCTACCGTCTACCGTCATTCCGTCATTCCGGATAAAGCAGGTATTTTCTTCTGATCTCTTTGTATGCATCGAGGTCGGCCTGCCAGGTCGCGCGGATCTCAGCCTCGGTGGCGCCGGCTTCAATTTGCTTTCTGAGCGAGTAGGTGCCGGCCAGCCGGTCGAAGTAACCGTCTGCACGAAAAAAGGCATCTTTATTAGGGAATAGTGCATAGTAATTAAGCAGGTGTTGCAGATCGATTTTGTCCCGGCTTCTGAGTTCACTCAGGGGAATACCGGTAAAATCATATCCCTTGCAAACCCACCCTTCTTGGGGCGGGTAAAGCGAGGCGGAATTGCGGTGCGGCACAAACCAGAAAGAGTCGCGTGGAAAATCGGGGTGGCCGATCACCTGGAACTGCGAACTCGTGCCGCGGCCCACACTGACCGTCGTGCCTTCGAACAGGCACAGGGACGGGTAGAGCAATACCGCGCGCATGTTGGGGAGGTTGGGCGACGGCTTCACCGGCAGGTTGTAGGGCGTGTGGTGGGTGTAGTTTTGACACGGAATGACGCCAAGGCGCAGCGGGTGCGGTTGCCTGATCCAGTTTTCGTTGGTGAACAACCTGGCCAGTTCGCCCATGGTGCAGCCGTGCACGATGGGTAGCGGGGCGATGCCCACAAAGGAACGCAGGCGCATGTCCAGCACCGGTCCGTCGACGTAGTGACCGTTCGGATTGGGTCGATCGAGGATGATCACCGGCTTGTTGTATTCCGCGCAAGCCTCCAGCACGTAAAAAAGCGTACTGATATAGGTATAGAACCGGGCGCCGACATCCTGGATATCGAACACCACCACATCCACATTGTCAAAATCTTCCCGGGAGGGTTTTCTGGTTTTGCCGTACAGTGAAACGACGGGTGTGCCCGTGATGATATCCTGGCCTTCCTGGACGTACTCGCCATCGGGAGCCGTGCCCCGGAAACCGTGTTCGGGAGCGAAAATACGGGTCATACATTGCCCGAGCCGGCAAAGGGTATCTACCAGATGTCGCTGCCCGACCAGGGAGGAATGGTTGACGACCAGACCGACCTGTTTGTCTTTGATCAGGGGTAGCCAGGCGTTCATACGCTCGGCGCCGGGGATGACGCTGTTGTCGTCGGGCGCTGTAAACGGCAGTGTGGTGCTATCCGCGGGGTTTTTAACAACATTTGTTTGGGCAACAGCCCAAAAACCTATTCCCTGTAGCGCGAACAACAGCAAATATTTTGAAAAATACGCAACGTTTTTTTTCTTTTCCAAACAAATAGTGTTTTACGTTTGCAAATGTAATAACTCTTAGCCCAGTGTTTGCGATCATCGACGTAGAAACTACCGGTGGTGTGGCCCGTTTCGAGCGCATCACAGAAATTGCCATCGTGCTGCACGATGGAGAGAAAGTAGTGTCTACCTTTTCAACGCTGATCAATCCGGAAAAGAGCATCCCGCCGGGCATTACCCAACTCACGGGCATCACCAACGAGATGGTGGAGCAGGCGCCGAAGTTTTACGAAGTGGCCAAACAGATCGTCGAACTCACTGAAGATGCCGTCTTTGTAGCGCACAATGTTTCGTTTGATTACAATTTTATCCGGGAGGAGTTTGCCCGGCTGGGCTATACGTTTTCCCGGAAGCAACTCTGCACCGTACGTCTGTCGCGCAAGGTGTTTCCGGGACTGCCGAGTTACAGCCTGAGCAACCTCAAGCGCCATTTCGGCATTTCTGCGGCGCGCAGTCACCGGGCTCTCGACGATACCCTGGCTACGGCCGAATTGTTCGAACGTATACTTGCCGAACAATCGGGCAAAACGATCCGGTCGATGGTCAACCACGGTATCCGGGAATCCAAATTGCCGCCGGCCATCACCCTCGACCGCCTGCACGCCATACCCGAAGCCTGCGGCGTGTATTACCTGCACGGCGAAAAAGGCGAGGTGATTTATGTCGGCAAAAGTCTGAATATCCGCAAGCGCCTGTTCGAGCACTTTGCCGATCCTACCAATAAAGGAGAAAAATTGCGCGCCGGCGTGGCCGACATTAGTTACGAGGTCACGGGCAGCGAACTGGTGGCCCTCCTGCATGAAAGCGCCGAGATCAAACGCCTGCTGCCCCGCATCAACCGGGCGCTGCGCCTGCGCCACCACACGGGCTGCATATTCACCTATACAGATCAGAACGGGTACCGTTGTCTGGCTGTCGGCAAACACAATTCCCGCAATGCCGGCAAATTCGACCTTGTGGCCGATTATCCCAAAATCGACAACGCGCGCGCGCACCTGCAAAGCATCGTCAGGCAATACGAACTTTGCTTCCGGCTCAGCAACCTCGACGCCTCTGAACGCGCCTGTTTTCATTATTCCATCAAGCAGTGCCACGGCGCCTGTATCGGTGAAGAGGCCCCGGAAACGTACAACGAACGCGTCGACCAGGCGCTGGAGGTGCTCAACCGTCGACTCAGCGGCAATTTTTTTATTCTCGATGAAGGCCGCACGGAAGGGGAGCAGGCAGTGGTCGGCGTTCAGGACGGGCGCTATATCGGTTATGGTTATTTCGACGCCAGTTTCGATGCATTCGGCACGGAAGACCTGTTAGAATCCCTCAGCACGCCTTACGATGATCCCGATGCGGCGCGAATCATCAGGGGGTATCTGGACGGAAAGAAGAAGGGCAGGGTAGTGGAGTGGTAAGGGACGCCTACTCATTCGGCATTGTCGCCATTCTGGGACAGGGAAGCAGCGAATACATGGATAAGTTTTTCAATCTCGTTGATCCGGGCGATCTGGCTGATCCATTGTTCCGGGATACTTTCCATGCCGAAGACGAGACCCGCCAATCCGCCTGTTATAGCACCGGTGGTATCGGTGTCTTCCCCAAGGTTCACGGCCTTCAGGACGGCTTCCGGGTAGGAGGACGAGGTCATGACGCACCACAGGCTGGCCTCCAGGGAATGGATCACATAGCCGCTGCCGATAATCTCGTGCCCGGCGAGTGTGTGTATGTCGCCTTTCAGGATACGGTCGAATGCCGCGACTTCTCCTGGCGCAAGGGCCATTGCTGCAAACCGGCGTTGAACAAGCCGGTTTGTTGCGGCGTATGCCTCCAGTATATTTTCTCCTGCCAGGATCAGGCGGGCATACTCGAGGTAATAAAAGCAGGCCAGCACCGAACGGATATGCGCGTGGGTAAGGGCAGAAACCTGCCTGGTCCGTTCAAAACGCTCCGCCTCCGGTTTGTCGCGGATATAAAACAGCAAGGGTAAAATCCGCATCAGCGACCCGTTGCCGTTGGATTGTTCGTCGTTGCCCCCTGCCAGATCGGGCTGCACACCGCCTTTAAGCCGGGAGATCGCTTCCAGGGTAGTGTTGCCGATATCGAATACTTCGCCGTGGGGTGTCCACTTTTTTTCGTAAAACCAGTCCGTGAAACTGCGCGCAATGCGGCCCAGGTCATATCCCTCGCACAATGCATCGACCAGGCAAAGCGTCAGCGACCCGTCGTCGGACCAGGTGCCGGGCGGCTGGTTGTGGGTGCCGAAGCCGGTCATGCCGGTTACGGGCTGCCGTTTCAGCGTTTCCCTGCTTTTAAACTCTGCCGGCACGCCGAGCGCGTCGCCGACGAGGAGACCGAGAATGGCGGGGCGGACGGTGTTTTTCATGAGCGGGATGAGGAGGTGGATTGGAAGCGGGAAAGGTACGGAGTCCGGGTATTTGGGTTGTTCTGAACAACTAAATAAAAGCGCCTTAACTGCGACGTAAGGCGGGCGCAGGGACGCTGCATTTTTACAGACCGCCTTGCGGCTACAGTGCATATCCTGCGGCACTCCTTTGCCACACATCTTCTTGAAAAAGGGGGGAATTTGCGATACATTCAGGAACGCTTAGGCCATGAAAGCAGCAAAACCACAGAGATTTACACGCATATTACTCATAAAGGTTGGGATAAAATCAAAAGCCCGATCGACGATTAGAAAATTTGAAGTATTTTTCTTTTGCGCTTTTCATTGTGCTCATTACTTTTCGGTGCGCCAAAGCAAAATCACATGAGACAAATGCTCTTGCCCGGATGATTTACACGCCCCTGCTACTGACGCTTGGTTGATAGCAGGGACGTCTTCATACATAGCGGGCATAAACGCACCTAACGAATAATGAAAAGGCGAAGTACGGATTTTGATTATTCATTGGTGCGGGAGTGGAGTAGTTCTTGCCGATTAAAAAAACAAAAAAGTAATAATAAAATGGAGAAGTTTTACCAAAAAGGCAATTTCAAATTTGCCGCAGGAATTGTCGTTGGAATTTTACTTTATAAGATACTTATGGAGGTAATCTTTAAGTAAAAGCCACGAGTAGCACTACTGCCCACAGTATGCACAAATTGTAGAGGCAGTAGTGCTCAAATCAATCTTGGTTTTTAAAAATATTGGATGGCGACTTCGCTATGGAATATACT
>CALMBD010000022.1 GCA_937861115.1 uncultured Bacteroidota bacterium
ATGTCCTGGCAACAAAAACTAATCATTTTTCCTTCCGGTTATGCCGAACGCAAGGGCCAGAGCCGGCGTGTGTGGACGGTGCTTTTCCTGTCCTTGTTGATCGGACTGATCTTTAGTCCCTGGCTGCGATACCAGGTATTATCGCTCCTGGAATACCCTTTCCACTACAAGGAGTACAAACATTTCGGCATTCGCATTCCGGACGGATACAAAGTGCATGGTATCGACGTCAGCCGTTACCAGAGGAAGGTAGACTGGCAGCGGGTCAGAAAAATGCAGGTGAGTGGCATACGCGTTTCATTTGCCTTTATCAAAGCCACCGAGGGCTCGTGGAAAGAAGATCCCGAATTTGACAACAACTGGAGCAATGCACGGGCAGCAGGCATCATCCGGGGCGCCTATCATTATTTTCTGCCCGATATCAGTGTAAAAGACCAGGCATCCATTTTTGTAAACACTGTCCGGCTCCGTTCCGGCGACCTGCCGCCCGTAGTGGATGTGGAGGAAGCCCGGGGCATGAATAAAGCCCAGATACAACGTTATACCAAAGAGTTTCTAACCCTTCTGGAGAAGTACTACAAAATCAGGCCTATCCTGTATACCAACAAGGATTTTTACAAACGGCACTTCGCCGGTAATGAGGCCTTTTCCGGCTACCGGTTCTGGATCGCGCACTATTACGTCACCGATCTGGAGATGCCGGGCGACGAAAAGTGGCATTTCTGGCAACACAGCGACAAGGGCAATGTGAACGGCATCAATGAACCTGTCGATTTCAATGTGTTTAACGGGGACAGTGCGGCGCTGAGGAGAATTTGTGTACCGTAGTATTTTGGCACGGGGTGGAACCCCGCGCCAGCCTGCGCGTAGAACCTCCCGCCAGCCCGCAGGTAGAACCTCGCGCCAGCGCAGCGAAATTAGTGGTGGCACATGGATAAGCCCCTCCTGTTTTCCGCGGAAAACAGGAGGGGCTTATCCATGTGCCACCACTTGGCAACGTCTCAATAAAGCCAAACACGCGTATCGAAAAAGTGCACCGCGGAACTTACATTTGCCTGACAACCGCCTCAACGACCTGATACGAAATGCCACACCGCCACAACCAAAGCATATGCCTGAACGCCTCCAGCAAATTGCCGCCATCCTTGAATTGAAACAGCTGCACCCGGCGCCCGAGCGCGACGGCGGAGATATGCTGGATGCTGTGATGGCCATCAAAGACAACTACCCGAAATACGCCCTCGATCAATCGGGCCATATCATCGGACTGAACCTCGCCCAAACCGGTCTGACCGATAAGAAATGGCAGAAAATAATCGCCTTGCCGGGTCTGGCCGAACACCTGCAGGCCCTGAACCTGACCGCGAATGAATTGACGGTATTTTCCTTCCCGGAAGGCGGCGGCCTGCGCAAACTGAAGCGCCTGCGCCTCGCGGAAAACAAACTCCGGGAATTCGCCCTGCCGGAGGGCATGGACGCGCTGACGGATTTGGACCTGGAGGACAACCCGCTGGAAAACCCCGGGCCGGAGGTGTTAAAACAAGGTAAAGCCGCCGTGTTGCGCATCCTCCGGGAACTGACCAGACAGGGGGTGGCAGAAATTTTCGAGGCAAAACTGCTGCTCGTCGGCGAAGGCGATTCCGGAAAAACAACCCTTTGGAACCTGATCCAGGACCCGAAGGGCTACGAGGTAACGAGCGTAAAATCTTCCACTATCGGTGTTGAGATCCGGGAGGGCTGGCACTTCCCGCACCCCGATACCACGAAAGGCAGGTTTTTGGTCAACCTCTGGGACTTCGGCGGGCAGGATGAGCAATACATGACCCACCAGTTTTTCCTTTCCAGGCGCTCCCTGTATGTGCTGCTGGCCAACGCGCGGGGAGGCGACCCGAATTTTCCGTACTGGCTCAAAACGATCAGCCTCTTTGGCCGCGACGAAAACGATGTTGAAGGCGGATCGCGCATGCCCGTGCTGGTTGTGCTGAACCAAAAAGGCAGTGTTTCGGGCATGTTGCCGTACGATCCGGCCACTGTCGAGGAAGAGTACCCGAAAATAAAACTCATCAAACATGAACTGGACCTGGCCAAAAAGGGCAAGCGGCTCGATGTTTTGCTGGAGGATATCAAGGATTTGCTTTGCGGGATGCCGCACCTCCCTATCCGGTTTCCGGCCAACTGGGCGGCTGTTCGGGCGGAACTGAACCGCCGACGGGAAGCCGGTGAAAACCACCTGGACGCCGAATCCTTTGCCCGGATATGTGAAGACAACCAGGTCACCGACCTGCAAAGCAGGGATGATCTGAGCAGTTGGCTGCACGATTTGGGTGTGATTTTGCATTTCCACGAAAACGCCACACTGGAAGATTTCATCATCATCAACCCGCAGTGGGCCGCCAATGCCGTGTACAAGATTATGGAATATGCCGAAATCCGCGAACGCAACCGGGGGCGTTTCGACGGGCAGTTTTTGAAAACGGTTTGGGACAAAGCAGGTTTTTCACTGGCCGAACAGACGAAACTGGAAAAACTCATGACCAAAGACCTCTTCGAGGTATGCTTCAGCGCAAGAGAACAGGGTCGCACCATCTATATCGCCCCGCAACTGCTGCCCGCCCAACAACCGGAAGTGTTTGAGTGGAAACCGGCAGGTAACCAGTTGGGCTACATCTATGTATACCCCTTCATGCCGATAGGCATCGTCGGGCACCTTTTTGTGCAGATCAACGAAGATATCGAAACCATCCGGGGTGAAAAGGTCGTCTGGAAACACGGCGCCGTACTCGATAAAGACGGCTGCCGCGCCCTGATCCTGGAACGAAACGACGGCGCCGACGGGCGCAAGACCATCAGGATACAGGTGCAGGGGAACAATACCGAGCGCGGCAGACATGTCCTCCAACACGTTATTTCCGCCCTACAGAAAATCCATCGCGAGCGATACCCGACGCTCAGGTATTTTGAAAAAATTCCCTGTATTTGCTCCGTTTGCGCGCAATCTGCCGTACAGCACGAGCATGATCTCGGTTTGCTCCGGCGACTGGAAGCAAACCGCGGATCAACCATATTGTGCGACATCAGTTTGGAGCAGGTTTCCGTAAAACAACTGCTCAAAAGCGTTTTTCCGGAAAATACCGGCCTGGCTGACGGGGACAAATCCGCCCGCCACCGCGCCAAAAAGATCTTTTTTTCGTATTCGAAAAACGACCGGGCGTTTTTGGAACAATTCCTTAAGCACCTTGCCCCGCTGAAACTGAACGACAATATTCAAACCTGGAACGATGCGGATATCCTTGCCGGAGCGGAATGGGATACGCAAATCCGGCAGGAATTGCGCGAGGCCGACATCATCATCCTGCTGGTCAGCGCCGATTTCCTGGCCACCCCCTATATTCAAAGCGTGGAGATAAAAACCGCCATGGAGCGGCACCGGCAAGGCGAGGCCGTGGTGATACCCGTGATCCTGCGGGCCTGCAAATGGGAATCCATGCTGGGCGAACTCAGCGGCCTGCCCTTCAAGGGACAGCCCGTCGCCTCCTGGCCGGACCGCGACGCGGCCTGGCTGGCCGTAGTGGATGGTATTGAAAAGCGAATCGAGGCCTTCACGAGGTAAAACACAGCCAGGTTATGCAAATCCATGTCCAACCACTACCCGGTCTCCTCCTCCCCTTCGACATGATACCCGTCGAAGGCGGCGCCTTCGATATGGGAGACGAATACGGCGACCTTTGGGATGGCTGTCGACCCGTACACCGGGTCAAGGTCTCCGATTTTTACATCGGGAAGTACCCGGTGACCCAGTCGGTGTGGAAAGCCGTCATGAATAACGAAAATCCGTCTTATTTTCAAGGCGATGACCGCCCGGTCGAGCAAGTATCCTGGGATGACATCGCAAAAAATTTTCTACCCGCACTTCGTCGCCTGAGCGGGTTCCATTACCGCTTGCCGACAGAGGCGGAATGGGAATATGCCGCGCGCGGCGGCAAATACCATACGGAAGGCTACAAATACGCCGGCAGCGACCGGCTCAAGGATGTGGGCTGGTTTGAGGATAACAGTGAAAAGCAAACACAACAGGTCGGACAGAAACAGCCGAATCAGTTGGGTATATATGATATGAGCGGGAACGTTTGGGAGTGGTGCGAAGACGACTGGCACGACGATTACATAGGCGCACCTGAAGATGGTACGGCCTGGGTAAAGAACCCTGAACGGGGCTCGCGCCGCGTGAGTCGCGGCGGCGGTTGGTTCAACGCGGCGCAGGTCTGCCGTGTCGCTGATCGCGGCGACGACGCGCCGGGCGATCGGCACCAGGGCATCGGCTTCCGCCTTGTCTTGTCCCTGCAGGCAGATGGGCGGCCTGTTCCGGCTTTCCTGTGAGCGGGCTTTTGTCTCAATAATTTGTATGGTTTGTAGTATTTTATCAATTATTAAGCAAGCAAGTGATGATCGACCCGCATAAAGAAATGATCAATAGCTGCGAATTCCTGATGATCCCGGTAGAGGGCGGGGCCTTCGATATGGGTAGCCCTGATGATGATAATGAGTCTGATCCTGATGAAAAACCGCGGCACCGGGTGACACTCCCGGGCTTTTACATCGGCAAATACCCCGTCACACAGGCCTTGTGGAAAGCGGTGATGAACGGCGAAAACCCGTCTGATTTTGAAGGAGACGATCGTCCCGTGGAACAGGTATCCTGGGATGACATCACAAAAATATTTCTGCCCGAATTGCGCCGCCAGAGCGGGTTCCATTACCGCCTGCCGACGGAGGCGGAATGGGAGTACGCCGCGCGCGGCGGCAAATACCATACGGAAGGCTACAAGTACGCTGGCAGCGACCGGCTCAAGGATGTGGGCTGGTTTGACAATAACAGTGAGGGCGAGACGAAGCCTGTAGGCCAGAAACAGCCGAACCAGTTGGGCATATACGATATGAGTGGGAATGTATGGGATTGGTGCGAGGACGACTGGCATAATAATTACCAAAACGCACCGAAGGATGGTTCTGCCTGGGTAAATAACGCTGTACGGGGCTCGGGCCGCGTGAGCCGCGGCGGCAGTTGGCGCGGCACGGCGCGGCTCTGCCGTGTCGCTACCCGCTTCAACCACACGCCGGGCGCTCAGATACAGAACCTCGGCTTCCGCCTTGCCTTGTCCATGCAGGCTGACGGGCGGCCGGTTCCGGCTTTGCTGTGAGCGGGCTTTTGTCTCAATTATTTGGATGATTTGAAGCGTTTTATCAATTTTTAAGCAAGCAAGTGATGATCGACCCGCATAAAGAAATGATCAATGGCTGCGAATTCCTGATGATCCCGGTAGAAGGCGGAACCTTCGATATGGGCAGCCCTGATGACGATACAGAGGCATATTCTTATGAAAAACCGAAGCACCGGGTGGCACTCCCGGGCTTTTACATCGGCAAATACCCCGTCACACAGGACTTGTGGAAAGCAGTGATGAGTGGCGAAAACCCGTCTGATTTTGAAGGAGACGATCACCCCGTGGAACAGGTATCCTGGGATGATATCACAAAAATATTTCTGCCCCAACTGCGCCGCCTGAGCGGACTCCATTACCGCCTGCCGACGGAAGCGGAATGGGGGTACGCCGCGCGCGGCGGCAAATACCATACGGAAGGCTACAAGTACGCCGGCAGCGACCGGCTCAAGGATGTGGGCTGGTTTAGCAATAACAGTGAGGGCGAGACGAAGCCTGTAGGCCAGAAACAGCCGAACCAGTTGGGCATATACGACATGAGCGGGAATGTATGGGAGTGGTGTGAAGACGACTGGCATAATAATTACCAAAACGCACCGGAGAATGGTTTAGCATGGATAAATGATCCTGATCGGGGCACGCCCCGCGTGTACCGCGGCGGCAGTTGGACCAACGCGGCGCGGTACTGCCGTGTCGCTCTTCGCAACCGCGCCGCGCCGGGCCATCGGGCCCTGAACACCGGCTTCCGCCTTGTCTTGTCCATGCAGGCAGATGGGCGGCTTGTTCCGGCTTTCCTGTGAGCAAAAGCGGAGCACGGCAACGCAGCGAGCAACGGCGGCAGGTATTTCCAGTGTGCCACCACTAAGCCTCTGCCGACCCCGATGTCTTTCCAGGACAATTCTCGTTAAAGGCTGGTTAATCAAAATATGGAGTTCCGCGCTTGTATTACTTTTGAGCGTTGATTTGTATTCATTTTTCAAAATCAAATTCCGACAATGAAAAAAACACTGATTGTATTGGCGGCATGTTTCTTTGCCGTAGCGACCTTCGCTCAAAACAAAACACTGCCTTCTGCCAATGTGAAAACCCTTGAAGGACAATCACTTAATGTACAAACGCTCGGCGAGTCGGGTAAAATTACCGTGATCAGTTTCTGGGCGACCTGGTGCTCTCCCTGCAAAAAAGAACTCGACGCCATTAAAGACTACTACCCCGAATGGAAAGAAACGTACGACATGGAACTCGTCGCCGTCAGCGTCGACGACGCGCGTACGGCCGCTAAAATCCCCGCCATGGTGAAACAAAAAGGCTGGGACTACCGCGTTTTGGTCGATTCGAACAAGGAATTCCAGCAAACCGCCAACGTCGCTTCCGTTCCCCATACGCTCCTGCTCGACCAGTCGGGCAATATCGTGTTCGAACACGTGGGCTATGCCCCCGGCGACGAACTGGAACTGGAAGAAAAGATCAAGGAGTTGAAGAAATAACCCGGACTCTGCCCGGCAATGACGCATATTTCCCGCAGGTCGCGCCCTCCTGATGCCCAGGCATCCGCGCGACCTGCGGGTTTTTCTTTTTCAGCCTCTCAGCCTTTTACCACCTTTTCACAGCGCAACATCCGGCCCCCTTTGCCCCGGTACACGAGCAGGTACATCCCGTCGGCCAGGGCCGAGACGTCGAAAGTGGTTTCGAAGCCGCTGTTTTCACGGCGGTCCAGCACCCTGCCGGCAATATCGGTCAGTTCCAGCGCGCTTTCCTCCTCGGGCGCCGATTCAAAGAAGACCGACAGTTGCTGCGGCGCCGGGTTGGGATACACCAGCCAGGGCGCGGGGCTGTACGGGCCGGGCCGGGCCCCACAGGCGCCGGGCAGGGTGGCATCCATCCAGTGCAGGCGCGCGCTGATCCAGTATTTCATGTTGGCGATCTCTTCCCCGTGCGTTTTGGCGATCGGCTTCGGATTGGGCCAGATGCCGTGCCCCAGGATAGGGTAGAGGCCGAAATGGCGACCGGTGGCCTCGCCCAGCGCTGCCGCCAGGGAATCGATGACCTGGAAAATATGGCGCTGTGAAAAGGTGCTCTGGCGCAATTCCGACCAGCGGCAGTTGAGGTTTTGGGCAAACAGGCTGTCCTGCAGCATGCGCTTCCACCACAACGGTACGCCGCGCGGCATACTGTCGAACGACCAGCCGTCGGGATATTCATTGAACGCATAGTTGGCGTTTCGCCAGGCGAGGTTGAAGTCCCAAAGCGGACCGGCGTGCAGTTTTCCGCCGTCTGAATCCTTTTCCTTGTACAAATAGGCGCTGAGCCGGTACGCGTCGACATTTTTACTGATCTCGTTGAAGAGAAAGTAGTCCATAAAAGAGGCCTCGTCGGCAAAGCGGCGCCAGCCCGTCGACGGGTCCATGAATCCCGGTTGTTGCAGGGCGACTTCAAAACTGTCGATATACGCCTGGATATACGCCTTTTGTTCCGGCTGTATGTCTTCGGCCTTGGGGTACACATAATTGAAGTAAACCTTCGAGCCGCTGCCCGGCGGTTCGGAGCGAAACTGCGAATACCAGCCGTCGGCGTCTCTGCGGTCTATCTTGACGATGTAGCCGCCCGTGAGTGCGTCGCCTGATGTATCGCTTTTTTTGAGTTTGGCGATATCCAGCCGGTTGGCGCCGCGTTTGATCTTTTCGACCAGGGTGTACACCCCCGTGTAGGAGCCGTCGAGCACCACTTCGCAAAACCGGGTGCGCGGCACATAACCGGGGAATGCTTCGCGCGCCAGCGCGTACGTGAGCGCGTTGCGGAACAGGCTTTTGTCGGTAAAAGGGCCGTGCAGGACCCAGTCGGATTCAGCCGGCAGGCCAAGCAGGGGAACGTCGAGGTCTTCGCCGTAGGTATCGCGGGTTTCCAGGCTGAAGGACGGCTGCCAGAATGATTTGGAACTGGCGCCCCGCCATTCGATGCCGATCGGGCCGTTATAGGCATTGAAGTCGCCGTCAAAACGGTTGGCCATGCCGGGCGGGTTGTCGATCACGCCCAGGTGGGCGGTTATCTTTGGCTCGTCGGGAATAACCTGCCCGCCTGTATTTATCACCAGCACCGGCAGGTGGCTGTTTTCCGGGAATGTCCGCCTGGCAGGGTGCTTGCCGAAGGTAAGGCTCCAGCGTTCCAGGTACCCCGCCTCGTCGTCGTCGCTCTGGTATTCCTGCACCACCAGTCGCCAGGCGCCGTTCGGGTTCTGGCCGTTGTTGACCACGCCGAGCGGCAGTACCGGTTGATAACCCCCGTAATAAGGCGGGTATTCCCAGGGGAAATACTTGCCCGCTTCACCAAAGCAGGTGTTGGCCAGGTGATCTGCGTCGTCGCGGCCATTCAGGTGGATCAGTTTTACCATCGTGCCGTCCGGCGCGTACAGCGTGACGATCAGGTGTTTGATTTCCGGATAACTCAGGCTCAGGCAAACGGCTTCCAGTCCGAAATGCTCTGACCCGATACTGTCGGGCAGGCCATCGACCTCCAGAGCGGAAATCAACGTCGTGCCCACGGTAACAGGCAAAACGGGCGCGGCAGTAAAGGTTTGGGCATTCAGGGAAAAGTGCCAGAGCAATCCGGCGACGAGGCAAGGTAATGTTCGCAGCATGGTAAAACGGTTGACAGGTTGAACCAGACGAAGTTAACTGCGCTGTATGGCCGGCAGGTGCTGCTTGTGGCCGGGCGGGTAAAAAAGCCGGATGGGTGGGGCGATATGGTGTGTTGGATGGTGGTACGCCTAGTGGTGGCACATGGGTAATACTTGCCGGTTTTCTGCAGAAAACCGGCAAGTATTACCCATGTGCCACCACTAATATTGCTCTAATCGTTGCGTATCGACCTCGTTGTGGTGTGCCACCATCAGGATTCACAATACTTATTGCGGATCAATACGGTAAACGAACTCTGCTTTTTGATATATTTGCTTGCCAAACTGCCTGCTTACTTCAGTCGAAATATACCCGGCCATGAAACTCTTTCCACACCGTATTTATCATGTTTACAATCGCGGAAATCAGAAACAGCGGATTTTCTTCAGCAATGAAAACTACCTGTTCTTTTTACAAAAGGTGCGTATGTACTGGCTTCCCTGCTGTGATATTCTATGCTATTGCCTGATGCCCAATCATTTTCATTTTCTGATAAAAACCAGTGAAAAGACGGTTGAACCCTTTGGCAAGCACGAACCCGGCACATTGATACATTATACCCGATTTTCATGGGGAACGCAGCAACTGTTGTCACATTATACGCGGGCGATAAACAGGCAGGAAGGCCTGACCGGCTCGCTTTTTACCCAAAATACGAAGGCCAGGCAGGTCAGTAGTGAATGGAGTTGGGAAGACTACACCCTCTGGTGCTTCAAGTACATTTTGCAAAATCCTGTCACCGCCGGACTTGTGAGTGAACCTGTCGAATGGGCGTATTCAGGTTACCGCGACTTCGCCGGGCTCCGGAATGGGTCTTTAATAAATATGGAGATGGCCCAACGTGAAATGTCCTTTGATTTGAATTCATTTGAGGTTCTGATGAATGAACCGGTACCTGCTACGATCGTTAAGAATCTGTTTTAATAGGGGAGGGGTTTACCCGGTACGTGTATCATAAGTCGTTTTGCTCTTTGTCAATCCAAATATAGCTTGCGGAACTAGATACCTAGTGGTGGCACATATGTAATACCTGCCGGCTTTCCGCGGAAAGCCGGCAGGTATTACATATGTGCCACCACTAAGCCCAGCCGCCCCTGCAATAAAGGCTCAGGTCCATCGCTTTTGATACATCCTGCAAGCCATTTACCAAGCCACCACACGCATTTGCCAACAACATAAACACCGGGAAGCAAAATGATTTTTTGCATAATATTGTGCGGCATCTGCCACCCCACCAAACGCCGAACCACTATCAGACTCGCCTCCTTTATCATGAAAACGCTTCTTTTTTGCCTGCTTTTTCCTGCCGCATTATCCGCCCAGTTGTCTGCCTACCTGAACGACCCCGACATCCTCTGGGCTACTGAACTCAGCCAGGACTGGCTGGTAGACATCCCTTCTTTCGATATGGAATGGGAAAATGGTATCACAACGGTCAAACTGCTGAGAACGGAACAGAATGAGCCCTACTGGAACGCGCCGTTTCTGAAAGAACTGGTGTTTTATGCAGCCAATAACGGTCAACTGCCGATATACGAGGATGCTGCTTTCAGCAAACGGGTGACTGATGCAGCCCGTCTGCTGTACAGACTGGATACCATCGTCACCTTCGATCCGGAGACCTATGAAGAAAGGGTTAAGGTTATCCGGAATGAAGTCCATCTGACCAATACCTGGCGGCTGGTGCAGGTGCTGGCATACCACCGCAAGTCTGCTACATGGAGCACAACAGCAGAAGCCATAGCGCCGCTTGTAGTGGTCAGGAACGCGGTGGGCGATTCTGTCGGAACTCAGCCGCTGTTCTGGTTCTGGCCGGAGAGCAGCCGCCCGAAACTGAACTCCAGACATGTGGTGTGGGCCAAAAAAGTGGTGAATAAACAGCCGGGCACGGAGATAGCGACCGTTCCGGCCCATCCGGTCAAGATGACGGAAGGCAGCCAGAGCCCGCTACCGCATTTGCTGCAAGTCATGGCATCTGACAACAAAACCCCGTTTTACGACAGCTGGAATGAGAAACCGCTGGACTTATCCGCCCGCAATGCCATTCTGGTAAAAACTGATACTATCATCACCTTCGATA
>CALMBD010000023.1 GCA_937861115.1 uncultured Bacteroidota bacterium
TTTTCCCATGCCAGACTTCAACATCAATCCAGGAAAATGCAACATTATTGGCAGGCTGTTCTTCGCAACAGCACTTGTTGTTTACAGCGCGCCGGCATTTTCCCAAACCGGCAACTTGCCGGCAGACACTGCATTTGCGCGGCAAAATCTGTGGAATGCCTATCATATCTACCAGAAGGGCAACAACGATAGCGCCATAGTCGTCTCCCAGCGTTCCATTGACATTTACAAAAAGTATTTCGGCGACACCTGCCTGCAGGTCGCGGAAGGTTACCACTTTCAGGCCATCTTCCACGCCGGGAAAGGCAGGCCCGATCGATCGGCAGACCTCGACCTCAAGGCCCTGGAAATCACCACCAGGGTTGTCGGGAAAGACGATGTCCGGGTATCCAATATTTTGCTCAACCTCGGTCTTTGGCTCACCGGGATCGACACAGAAAAAGCGCTGGAATACCTGGATGAATGCCTGCGGGTGAGAATAAAAAACTACGGGGCAAATCACACGGAAGTAGCGAGCGTCTATTCCAATATTTCACAGATATACCGGGAGAAACAGGACAACTTCAAGGCGATTGAATACCAACTGAAGGCCTTGTCCATCCTCGAGGCTCAACCAAAAGCCGACAGTATTGCCATAGCCTCTGCCTATTCCTCGCTGGGAAATGTGTACGGCAATATCCGGCAGTACGACAAGGTCAATTATTACTACGAAAAGGCGCTGGCCATCCGCCTTGCTGTGCTGCCGCCAAAACACGGAGACATTCTCAGGACATACAGCAACTTCGGTTCCTGGCTGCTCGAACAGGGACGCTACGACGAAGCCCTGGAATACAACATGAAAGCATTGAACCTGCGACTGGATGCGTTAAAACCCGGCCATCAGGATATTGCCACGTCCTACAATAATCTCGGCCTTGTGCTGGACAAAATCGGTCAGACGGATTCCGCCATCACCTGTTTCCGGCGCGCCATAGATATACGGGTGCGTAAACTACGCGCCAATCACCCGCGGATCGGCAGCGCCTGCTTCAACCTCGCCGAATGTTACACCCGTCAAAACAACGCCGATTCTGCCATAGTCTATTATTATAAAGCGTTTTACATCCAACTGGAAAACATCAACGATGTCGGCGCCGAATGCGTGGTCACCCTGAACAAACTCGCCGGGGCGCTTCGGGCCAAGGGCAGGCACGAAGAAATTCGCACCCTGTTCGAAAACCTGGAAATCCGGGAAAGCCCTGCGCTATATCCCGTTTCGCTCGATGGAAAGGTGCAGTTACTGCGCATGAAAGGCCGCTTTTTCTCCAATATTTACAGTAAAGCACATTACTCCATCGAACAGGCGCTCGAGCCCTTTGAGGAAATGGACCGCCTGCTTACTTCCGATCAATACCTCTCCTGGCCACAGGATTTGCGCGCGGAATTCGTATCCGATGTACACGACGGCTACTTCGCGGGGGCGGAAACCTGCCTGCAGGCAGCAGAAAGCACCGGGTCGGTCCAATACCTGGAACGCGCTTTCGACTACGCTGAAAAAGCACGGGCGTTCTTGCTTTACGGCAAACTGAAAGACGAGTCTGCCAAACTGAAAGCCGGCATACCCGAAAGCCTGCTGCAACGCGAACGGGAATTGTACATTGATATCAGCTACCTTGAAGAACTCATCCGGAAAGAAAAAGACAAGGGCCCCGCCGCACGCGACAGCCTGACTACCGTCTGGTCGGCCCGATTGTTCGACCGGAAAACCGACCTTGATGGCTTTAAAAAAATGCTGGAAAAACAATACCCCCGGTACTACCAACTCAAATACAATCTTGGCGCTGCGGGGGTCAAATATTTGCAGGATACCCTGCTCGGGCCGGAACAGGCACTCGTAGAATACTTTGTCGGCGACAGCGCCATTTTGGCTTTCTGCGTGAAACGGGATACGTTTTATGTACGGACAATACCCCGGAACTTTCCGCTCGACACGCTGATTGAAGACCTGCACAACGCGCTGAGCGAATACGGCCGTGTACGAAACCAGTCCTCCGCTGCGGTAAAACGTTCGGTAGACCGGTATATCGCAGCCGCAACCGCCCTGTACGACAAACTGATTGCACCCCTGAAATCCGGTCTCCCTCATTCGCTTGTTATCATTCCCGACGGGGCCCTGGGCTACATCCCTTTCGACGCACTGCTGGAATATGTCCCGACGGATCGCTACGATTACGGCGCATTCCCCTATCTCGGGAAAAAACACCTCGTCAATTACTGCTACTCTGCGACGCTGCTGCGCGAGATGAAAAAGGAAAAACTCCGGCAGGCGACTTCGACGGATTTTATCGGTTTCGCGCCCTATTACACCGGCGACACGGCATTGCTGCACAGTATTTACGGCAATGACAGGTCAGTGCGCAAGGAGTTGAAACCCCTTCCTTTCTCCGGCCGGGAACTCGCGGCGATCAACGACATCATGAACGGGAAAGCGTATTTCGGCGCCGATGCCACGAAAGCCCGCTTCCTTTCGGTGGCCTCTACGGCGCGGGTCATTCACCTGGCCACACATGCCCGGGCCGACAACCGGGCGGGAGATTACGCCTGGCTGGCGTTCAGCGCAGCAACAGACAGCGCCGGCAGCACATTGCTTTATCTGCGCGAACTCTACAACCTGATCCTGAACGCCGATCTGGTTGTGTTGTCCGCCTGCGAAACCGGAATCGGGAAGTTGCAGGCGGGTGAAGGCATCATCAGCCTGTCGCGCGCATTTGCCTATGCCGGGGCAAAGAGTATTGTCACCACGTTGTGGAGTGTCGACGACGAGCAATCATCTTCGCTTATGATCGCATTTTACACCCTGCTCAGCAAGGGAACACCTCCCGACGAGGCATTATGGCGAGCCAAAACGGATTACCTGAAGTCTGCGGACGTGTATGCCCATCCCTGTTACTGGGCCGGTTTTATCGGGATCGCACTTTGACGAGTAATTCGGCAGCAACGCTCTTGTATCGCAAGGGGCCTTTTTCAGCAATATCGGTCAGGATCGCCACCGCCCGGTCGGTATTGTCTCCGGGAAGCGACAGCAGGCTCAATGCCAGGTACCATCTGGCGCTGCCCTGGTCTTCGTTTTCCACTTTTGCCACACGCCCGAAATCCGCAGCGGCCTGTCCAAAGGATTGCCGGTGAAAATACACATGCCCCCGCAGGTAATACGCCCGCAGGGAAACACTGTCGGGAGGCGCCTGCAAAAACCGGATGAGGTCGTTGAACAACATCCGCGACTGCCGGTCGCCATTGCGCTGCGCAGCAGAGGCTTCGCGATACATCCGATATGCCTGGTCGAGAAAGGATACCGGACTACTGTCGCCTCTGACACCCGAAGCGGGAAACGCAGGCTGCCGGTAATACGCCGCTGCCAGCGGTGCATAACCGGCCTGGCTTGCAATTGCCGGCTGTTCCGGCGGGCGGCGGGTTTCAACGGGCGGAACCCCGACAGAAGGTTGTGCCGGTTGCGGTTGTACGCGGAGGGGTGACGGGGTGTCGCCGGCCGGCGCAGGCGATTCTTTTGAAGCATAAAACCAAACAAGACCCGAGAGGACAGCCAGCGCGACTGCCCCGGCGATAATAAGCGCAACCGGAGGGCCGGAAGAGACCGGTTTACTCCGCTCCAATGCAGCGTTTAAAGCGGCGTTTAACTCGACCAGCGTTTTATCTCCAATGGTGGCGTATAGTTCCCGTTGCAGGTCGACCGCCTCGGCGAACGCGGGATTTTGCCGGTACTGCGCTTCAAATTGCCGCAACTCCCCATCTTCCAGTTCATCCCGAAGATATCGGCCAATCCATTCCAGTTGTTCTTTTTCGCTCATAGGACGTTCAGATAAGGTCGCGATACCGCGGGTCCTGTTTGATCAACCGGGTCAGGAGCATGATGCAGTCCCGTTTTTTTTGCCGCACATAGTTGTAGGTATACCCCAGCAGTTTGGCAACTTCCTTCAGCGGCTTCCCCTGGAATTCCGACTCCAGCAGTTGCCGGCACGGGTCGCCGATCTTGTCCAGTTTTTCGAGGTACAATCGCTGCCGGGCAACCAGTTGCCATTCGGATTCCACACGGTCGTCGCTGGCATATTCCCCGGGCAGTTCGTTTGTGACCTCAAACGGGCGATTTTTTTTACGCAACCGGTGTTTCCATTGATTTTTACATATACCCAGCAAAAACGCGCCGGGCTCGCCGGTGAACTGCAATCCTCCCCGCTTAATGCGGTTGTACATGACCAAAACGGCGTCGTGCAAAACATCACGGGCCTCTTCCGGCGGGCCATTGTGGCGCTTCAGATAGGCTTGCAATGCAGGAAGACATTCCTTTACCGCTTTCAGGACCATCGAGGTATCCCAGGCCGCAGGACGTGCAGGCGCATTATATTTTTGTTCACCGTTATCCACCAATCAAGGCCGTACATGACTTTAAAAGGTCGAAAATACAATTCTTTAAAAAAAATCTGAAAAGCAGGGTAACAAACGGGCAGGCATTGGAATAGACAGGAAAGTCTCACTATTAACTTCGACACACATGAAACATTTCCTGTTGCCCGCCCTGCTCTGCCTTGCCTTTTCCGCAGCCGCCCAGATGGACGAAGAAGACGCCTGGGCTTGGGGCCTCAAAGGCGGTTACGCCTACTCGACGCTGGAAGACGCCGTCAATACAGTATTGCCCCTGCCGCTGAGGGCCATCGAGCGACCCTATACCGACGAATTGTGGCAGAACGGCTATACGGCCAGTTTTTTCCTGCACAAACGCCTCGAAAAAAAACCTTTCGTGTTCCTGCTGGAGGGGTTTATCAATAAACTCGGCGGCAGACTGACGACCAACATTCCCGCAGATTCTTTCCATGTCGACAGCCGCTTCAGGTACACCTACACCGGTATAACCCCCTTTATCAACTGGCACCCTGCCCTGCCCGCCGACGCCCGCGACGCACAAGGCAAATTCTTCACCGGGTTCCACATGGGTGTCGGCCTCAACTACAGTTTTGTCGTCAAGGAAGAAATTTCCTACCAAAGTCATCAGCCGGAAACCGACCCGGGTACCATCCGGCGTATGAAAGATGAACTGGAAGCCAAATCGCATTTCAACCTGCTGGCCGGCATCGGATACGAATACTTCTGGGAGAAATCAAACTTCGGCATCTGCTTCGACACCCGCTTCAGTTACGGTCTTGGCGACGCCATAAAGACCAAGGAATCCACCCTGTATCAGGAAACCGATGTGCGCAGCCAGGCGTGGCTGATCACGCTGGGCTTTTTCGCCCCTTTGAGCCGATAACCTTTTTCCTTCCACGAATCCGGAATAACAATGAAAAAATCAATCTGCCTGACCGCGGCGATCTGGCTCGTCGCCTGCACTGCATATAGCCAGTCCACACTTCCCGGAGGCGTTTCCGGACTGAAAATGTGGTTATCTGCCGAGCGCAACGCCGGCAACGCCGTTTGCTGGACCAACCGGCTCGCCGGCAACGAATGCCTGTACAGCCAGTCCGGGGCCACACTCCCCGCCGGAAGGATCAACTACAACAGTTCGATCAACCTGGACGGCTCTACCGCCCCTTTCAGCATTCCCCTGTATGACCTCGATCTGAGCAAAACAACCATTTTTACCGTGTATCAACCCGCCGACACTTCCGGCGAAAAATGTATCTGGGTCTTCACCGGCGACAGCGACGAGCGCCTCGTGCAGACCGACCGCCGCGTCGCCGACGTCAGAAGCGGTCGCAATATTCCACTCGCCGCACCGCGCTCCGGCGCCGCCTTGCTGAGTACTTTTCTGCAATATGGTAAAAAAGACAGCATCCCTCCCGTTGCCCAGGCGTTCCGGTTCGGCCAAACACCCGGCTCCCTTCCCTCCGGGGTGCAGCCCTTCCGTGGAAAGATTTCCGAAATGATCGTGTACGACCGCGTACTGACCGGACGGGAAAAACAACGGGTTGAAAGTTATCTGGCGCTGAAATACGGCATTTCGCTCTCCCAGGACTACCAACCCACAGATTACCTTGATGCTAAGGGCGAAACCATCTGGGACGCCAAAAAGGCGGGTGTGTTCAACCGCAACATAACCGGTTTCGGACGCGACGATCGCTCCGGCCTGGCGCAAAAACAGTCGTCCAGCGGCAATACACCCGGTCTGCTCGCCATCGGCGCGGGGCAAATAGCCCGGTACAACGACGACAACAAGGCGCTGCTTCCCAGGCAATGCTTCGTGATCTGGGCCGACAACGGCATGGACCTGGAAGCCGGACAAAAACCTTCGGGGCAACCCGCCATGCTGATGCGCCGCTGGAAAGCGCAAATCACCGGCGCTGTACAAGACCTCAGCACGAGCGTGGAATTCGATACCAAGCAGTCGGAAAATCAGCCTACCCCTGCCGAAACCTGGTGGTTGTGTATGGACCGGAGCGGGACGGGACAGTTCCCGCAAAGCGAAACAGCGTACTACCGCATGGACAGTATTACTGCCAAGGGAACAGCCATTTTCAGAGGGGTAGTCTGGAGCAGCGACCGCTCCGAACAGCACCTGTTCACGTTTGGGATCGGCCCCAGCATGATGTCCAAAGTCTGGATTACGCCCCCTGTATGCACCCCTGAAACGGCCGGCGTCCTCCACCTCGGCGCGGAGGGCGGTCGTCCGCCCTACCACTTTACCCTGATGCACGCCGAAACGGGTTCTGCGAAACACTGGGATCATCCGGACAATTCGGTATCGGACATCGCAGGCATAGCAGCCGGCAACTATACCGTAGTCATCGTCGATGCGGACAAGACACGGTATGAGGAGCAATTTTTCGTCGCCGGCGCCGACGCGCCAGTACCGCAACTGGCGACACAGTTTGAATTGAAGGACGGTGAAACGCTGCACCTCGACGCCTCGGAAGGCATGCCGGAAGGGCTTGCCTATCAATGGATGGGTCCCGACGGTCGACCTCAATATTCGCCGGAGATCGGCATTTCGGAACCCGGCACTTACCGGCTGTTGATCGACCGCGACGGCTGTGTGGCGCAGCAGGACATTCGGGTGCTCCGTTTTGCGCCCGACAATTTCAAAATGCTGTCCCTGGCGCCCAACCCTGTGGCAAGCGGCGCGCCGTTTCAGGTCACCATCGGGCTTTACCGCAACGCGCGGGTGGATATGGACATCGTCGACCCGGAAGGCAAAGTGTTGTTGCAACGCCGCTTCGAGGGCAACAATTTTTATCGTTTTACCGAAAGCCTGCACGTGCCGCCCGGTGCTTACGTATTGCGATTCCGTTCGGAAGATTCAGTCCGGCCGCTCATACTGATCGTGCATTGACAACCGGAGGAACAGTCACTTCCGGCTCACCTTTTCATCAGGTCAACTTTCCAAGTCATGAAAAACATTCTTTTTCCCATAGCACTCGTCGTATCCGCATTGTTGCTCGGCGGTGCAGGTATCAACCATTTTATCCCCGAAACTACTTTCCCGACATTTTTCACACCGTCAGATGCCCCCCTGAAACAACCTGAATTTCGCAAAACGACCAGAAAACAATTCGGCGGCAAGCTGGTGGTCACCTATACTGCCGATATCGCCTCCGGCACCATCGGCATCGACGCCGCTTCGCCTGTCGACGACCCGTACGACAACGTGTTCCATTTTATGCTGGACGAGGTCCCGGCCGCAGCCGACAAGGTATGGCTCTGTTACGACCTGAAAGGCGTCCATGACCATACTGCCGTGGCGCGCAGCATCAATACCCGCCAATCGGTCGGCGGGCAACTTGTCGCGCCCTGTGATGCGTGGTCGCAGCAGCAGGAATACATCGACGGCGCCTGGCTGCAGCGGGGCGACAATGTGGTTCGTTTTTCCCTGCCGGAAACCGCCGATTACTACTACGCCGTGAAAGACCTGCGCATTGTTGTGGAAAAAACGGCAAATCATGCCGTCATACCGGTGAAAAAGGACCTTGTCGTCAACCAGCCGTCCACGCGTCATTTCGGCGACAAAGCCTGTCTGAAAGGCTTTATTTCCGGCGCCGGCGCTGAAAAGGCGCAGTTGTTTGTCGGAAACACAGCAGTAACCGTCGTTTCCAACGAATTTGAATACGTGGTTGAACGGCCCGGCCAGTCGGCAACACCCTGGTATGCCGACCTGCGCGCTGTTTTTCCGGATGGTACGGAAATCCGCAAGTCTGTCGTGTTCGATACCGATGCGGGTTCGGGCCGGTTTACCCCGACCGCCGCACGCGGGCTGGTTGAAACCGCGCGGTTCCTGCCGAACGACTGCGGCAGCCTCGAAGCATTCGGTGTCACCCTCGAATTGCCGGAAGGAGCGATAAAAAGCCCGACAGCCATTTCCGTTACTGCCCTGCGCGACGTCGATTTGCCTGCGCTGGAGCCCGACATGGTGAACGTAACCCTGGGACACAGGGGGTTCCGCTTTTTGCCCGATGGGTTCCACTTTGAAAAAAACGTGCACCTGGGCATGCCCTACGACCCCGCGCTGATTCCCGGCGGATATACGGAAAAAGATATCCGGACCTATTATTTTGATGAAACCGACCGCCGCTGGAAAATGACGCCGTTCGACAGCATCGCCGGATCGTCGGTCGTTTCCGCCACCAACCACTTCACCGATTACATCAACGGCATCATCAAAGTGCCCGAATCGCCGCAAACCCAGGGCTATAAACCCACCGAGATCAAGGACCTGAAAGTTTCGGATGCCTCGGCCGGTATCGTATCCATTGCGCCGCCACAGGCCAACAATATGGGCACGGCCAACCTGAGTTTTCCCATCAAGTTGCCTGCAGGCCGCCATGGCATGCAGCCGCAACTCGCCATACAGTACAACAGCGAGGGCGGAAATGGCTGGCTGGGGGTGGGATGGGATATTTCGGCGCCTTCGGTTAGTATCGATACCCGCTGGGGGGTGCCGCGCTACGACCCCGCGCTGGAAACGGAAACCTACCTCATGGGCGGCGACCAACTGACTCCGCTGGCTCACCGTGATGCCCTGGTCGCCCGCGTGACCGACAGGGAGTACCACCCGCGCGTGGAAGGCGCGTTCCAGAAGATCATCCGCCACGGCAGCAATCCGAAAAACTACTACTGGGAAGTAGTGAGCAAGGAGGGTATGCACAGCTATTACGGCGGCACAGCCTCCGGGTTCGATGCCGGATCAGTATTGAAAGACGATGCCGGCAATATTGCACAGTGGTTTTTGGGGGAAATGCGGGATGCGAACGAAAACTTTTTGCGGTATGAATATGTCACGCAGGAAGATGCAGGCGTTTCCGGCGGCAGCATACCGGGCAGAAATGTATATGTCAGCAGTATTACGTACACCGGGCATGGCAATACCCCCGGAAAGTACAAGGTTGAATTTGTCCGGGACAGAAACCTTTCGGAAAACCTGCGTGTGGATAAGATCATTAATTGCAGACTCGGTCTCAAACAGGTAACTGCCGATCGCCTGCGGTACATTAACATATCTTACCAGCAGGAACTGATCCGCAGTTATGAACTGGTGTATATGACCGGGGCGTTTGAAAAAAACCTCCTGGCTATGATTGCGGAACTGGATGCGAAGAAGGATTTATTCTATCAACATACGTTTGAATATTATGATCAGGTCCGCAACGGCAATGAATATCAGCCTTACAAGGCGCCTGAGTCCTGGACGATAGGAAAGGACAATATCAAAGGACACCTGTTCAGGGAAGAAGTCGGCTTCGATAGCAGGACCACCGCGCTTGGCGCATCTGCTTCAAACGGTTACAATGTCGGCGCGGCCGTGACGGTCGGACCGGCAATAGATTGCGGCACCAAAAATTATACTGCCGGCGGCAGTTTCTATTACAGTAAAAGCAAAGGCAACGGCTTGATTGCTTTGGCAGACATCAACGGTGACGCACTACCCGACAAGATTTTCCTGTCGCAGGATGGCAACTTGTCCTACCGCCCCAACCTGAAAGGACAGAACAAATTTGGCGATCCCCTCCCGATTAACGGAATCAGGCATTTTAACCGGTCAACTACCAAGTCGAAAGCCGTGGGCCTGGAGGCCAATCTGCCACATTTATTTTTGGGGTACACCAATACGAAATCCAGAACGGTTACCAGCACCTACTTCAGTGATTTTAACGGTGACGGGTTGATGGATATCGCCCACGCCGGCAGGGTTTACTTTAACAGGCTTGACGCAGATAAAAATCCGACTTTTAATGACTTAAGTACCGGAACGCCCAACCCTGTTGTACCGGGAAGCGATCTGGACCAGGCAATATTTACTATCGACCCGGACGAAGAGGACAAACTGATTGACGATAATCCGTTGCACGATGTAGTAAGGGTTTGGGTGGCGCCTTACGACGGTACAATTCAAATCAATGCACCCGTCAGATTGATTGAAGACACCTCACAGGAGGCAATGGAATACACGCATAAAGACGGCATCCGCGCCTGGATACAAATCAACGACACGCCCTATCCCCCGTCGCCATTAGTGATTGACACATCCGACTATGACGAACACCTCATCCCGCTTCCCGGGACCATCACCGTGAAAAAAGATGATCATGTCTATTTCAGATTGCAATCGAAATTGGATGGCGCTTACGACCTCGTTCATTGGGACCCTGAAATCAATTACCTCTCTATATCTGCTGCCGAGGCGGATGCCAATGGATATCCCAACGGACATTTCAAATCTTCCGAAGATTTTCTGATTACCGCCAAACAAACGGTTACAATGGCATTCAACGGCGAGATCAACATCAGCGGTCGCCTGATAAAACCGGTCACGTCTGACAGCATTACGATACAGGTGATTCTGAAAAACAATACGGATTCACTGGCCATTTTTGAAAAAGGGTACGGCGCCACAGATGATGTCGATGAAATAATCTCCTTCGATACAATCGTGAAACCGGAAGATGACATCATGGTGCGCGTCGCCTCCCACACCAATGTAGCCTGGGACAACATTACTTTTGTGCCCGAAATCCGGTACAATTACGCTCTGGACGATACGGGTAATCAAGTGACGCTGGACACATCGTACAAACAACGCATGGCTATTGATTTTACCATGTTTAACGATGTACGCAAAAAAACGGAGCCCTTAATAAGCAATGGCGGTATGATCAGTGTCAAGCCTTTCTGGGCATTGCCACCTAATGTCACATTCCCGGATGGCACCCTTACGCTTTCGGTAAAGGGGGAAAACCAACTTTATGGATCCAGGACTTTCACCATAATGAATGGCATCATCCCACTGGTTCAGCCTATCGAAGCAACCATTGCTGCCGATGAAAAGGTTTATATTGAATACCACATCGAGAACCCGATACAGGCCGATTCGATATTGGACCATTACATTGGCTTTGTACTGGCAGAAGTCAACGGCGGCCCGCATAGCGCCGGTGTTTTTACGACCTTAAGGCCAAATGATATGCTGCTCGGATCCCTTTTCCGGGGTTGGGGACAATTTATTTATGATGGGAACAGGGACCGCGCCGATCAGATCATCAACAAGGCCGAACTTATACTCGACCCGAATATGAAGGACCCCCATGTTGATACCAACATCGACGACCCGGATGATCTGGATACTCAAAATGTGTACGACCCGACAAAAGCCAGGTTCATCGTAATGATTCCGGATATAATAAAAGGAATTTACCGTGGCTACGACGACCTCACCTGGCTAAACGGCGACATGGTCAGCAGCTCGAGAATGGGCGAGGATGATGTCAGGGTTTTCAGTTCGGTTTATGGTGGAAACGGTAGCATACCTGCCCCCGAAATCGTAAACGAATCGACTACGCACAGCATTGCAGTCGGACTGAATTACGATCCGAGTTCAGTCCCCGGCCTAAGCCTGAACGGGTCCTATACCCAGTCATGGACGGAAACCAAAACCACCCGCAATGGAATCGATATGAATGGCGACAGGTATATCGATCAGGCTGGACAGGATTTTATACAATACACAGATGCTCTGGGCGGACTTGAGCCGTCAGGAACCCCCATCAGCCTCTCCGGAAGTCACCACTCATCAGCGGAATCCAAAGGGTTTACAGCAGGAGGCACCTACTCTCATGCAAAAACCATTTATACATCCACACCTGGTCAGAACGCTCCAAATGAGAAACAAAAAGCAGCCAGCGTGCCCGCTCAAAACAACAGCAATGCCAATGAGGCATGCGCGACTGCGTCTATTTCTGCAGGACTAAGCGGCAATTTCAATTCTAACTACGAATCAACGGATAATACCTGGCTTGATATCAACGGCGACGGACTGCCCGACAAAGTGTACAAAAATGGCAATGCCGCGCTTAATCTCGGATACCAATTCGATTCCACAGAATACTGGGGTTTCGACAAGGTCCGCGAAGGCAACAGCCTCGACATCGGCGGTGGCGTAAACCTCGGCGCCGGCCTTAATTTTATTAAAAACGGGATAAACAAGTACAATCTCAGTTTTTCCGTCGGGATCAGCCTGTCCAGAACGGAAGGAGAAGTCACCGCCAGTCTGCTGGACATGAACGGCGACGGCCTGGTAGACATCGTAGCTTCCGGCAATCCGCTGATGGTCCGTTTCAACACGGGTTGCGGTTTTTCGGATTGGGTCAAATGGAATGGTGTAAATGAATTGGGCAAAAATATTTCTACGGGCGCCTCCGCCAACGGGTCTTTTACGATAGGTATTTGCCTGCTTTTTATCAAGATAGCGATCAACCCAGGTGGCGGTTACAACGAAGGCGTGAGCCGCGAAATACTCCAGATCATGGATGCGGACGGCGACGGCTTTCCGGATGTGCTCCGTTCCGACGACGAGGACCAACTCATTGTCCAGTCCTCCACCATCGGCCGCACCAACATGCTGAAAACAGTCAACCGCCCCATGCATTCGTCCTTCACCATGACCTACGAACTGACGGGCAACACGTATGAACTGCCGCAAAGCAAATGGTTGCTTTCCAGTGTGGACCTGTTTGATGGACTGGCAGACGACGGCGCCGACCACATAAAAACCACCTTTGCCTATGAGAACGGAGAATACAACCGCCGCGAACGCGACTTCTACGGTTTTAAAACTGTAACGACCAGGCAACTGGATACCGACAACAACGACAATGTATACCGTACAATCACGCAGACGTATAAAAACGACAATTATTACGAAAAAGGCCTGCTCATCAGCGAGATCATGTACGACCAGGACGACAGACCTTTTACTGAAACCATCAACACGTACGAACTGCGCGACGCAGGAACCGGCGGCTCCTTCGATCCATTCAGCCTCGACGGACGCGGTTTCCCCGCGCTCGTAGAAACAGAAAAACGCTTTTACGAAGGCGATACGGCCGCAGGCCTGACCAACCGCATTGCATACTCATACGATAATACGGGCAACGTCATCGAATACACCGACTACGGCGACGGCAATCCGGATGACGTACTGACGGCCAAAATCGACTACCATAACCTCACAGCCGCCTATATCCTGTCGATGCCCAAATCCATCGAAGTGCTGGACTTCAACGGCGCACGCCTGCGCTATCGCGATGCCACCATCGACGGCAAGGGCAATGTCACGCAGATACGCCAGTACCTGGAATCGGGCGACGCAGCAGTGTACGACATGGCATACGAAGCCAACGGCAACCTGCAAAAACTCACCCGCCCGGCAAATACGAACGGGGAAAGGCTGTTCTACGAATACACCTATGACCCGGAAGTGCAGACGTATGTCACCCATGTGAAAGATGCTTACGGGTATGAGTCGCAAAGCGCCTACGATTACGCCTTCGGACAGGTCGTCGAAAGCATCGACATGAACCAGCAGCGCATCAAATATTCCCTCGACGCCAAAGGGCGGATCGATACCGTTGTCGGTCCCTACGAACTGGCCAGGGGATTACCCTTTACCATCGTCAATTCCTACAACCCCGAGGCGCCTGTGCCTTACGCTACGACCAAACACTTCGACCCCGCGAACAACGGCGAGATCGTGACGATCACGTTCATGGATGGCCTGCAACGGCCTGTTCAGGTGAAAAAAACGGGATCGCTGTTTGTCGACAAAAACCAGCCCGACCAGCCGGTGATGATCGTTTCCGGGCGTGTGATCTTCGACGCTTTCGGGCGAACGGTGAAAAACTACTACCCCGTTACGGAAAGCATCAGCGGCGGAAACAACACGTTTAATACGACTTCCGACGGAGTTCCGCCCACCGTGACCACCTACGACGTGCTCGACCGCAAAACTTCGGTGACCCTGCCGGATGGCGCGAAAACAACCAGCGTTTACAGCATCGACGAAGACAACAGCGGCTATACCTGTTTCAAAACACTGGAAACCGACCCGCTGAACAGCAACAAGGAAACGTACACGGACATCCGCAACCGAACCCGCGCGGTGAAAGACGAAGGACCGAACGGCGGCATCTGGACGGATTTCCGTTACAACCTTATGTCCGAACTGCTTCGCGTGACCGACAACGGGAGTAACGTCACGGAATACACCTACGACCAGCTCGGCCGCCGGCTCAGCGTCCAACACCCCGACGCGGGTCTAAAGGAATTTGAATACGACCTGGTCGGAAACCTGATCGCCAAAACCACGCCCAATACGCGGGAGGACAACCAGTCCATAAAGTACACGTATGAATTCGAGCGGCTCGTTCAGATCGACTATCCGAAAAACTACCAGAACATGGTGCGCTATACCTACGGCAAGCCCGGCGACAAGCACCACCGCGCCGGCCGGGTATGGCTGCAGGAAGACGCCAGCGGCGGGCAGGAGTTCTTCTTCGGCCCCCTGGGTGAGGTGGTGAAAAATATCCGTACCGTTCTGGTGAGCAACCTTCGGCTCATCACCTACGTCTCGGAATTCCGCTACGATACCTGGAACCGCATCGACACCATGATCTATCCCGATGGTGAAGTCGTAAAATACCGCTACAACAAAGCCGGCAAACTGTCGGGTATGAACAGCAGCCGTTCCGGCATCAACACGGAATTCGTCGGACGGCTCGGCTACGACAAATTTGAGCAGCGCACATTCCTGCGCTACGGCAACGGCACGGAAACCGTTTATACCTACGAAGACGACCGCCGCCGACTCAAAACCATGACCGTGACCAACGCTGCCGGCCGCACGTTCATGGACAACCGCTACGAGTATGACGCTGTAGGCAACATCCTGTCGCTGAACAACATCGCGCCGATCAAGGACGGTGAAATGGGCGGCCCGGCAGCCTATACCTACAAATACGACGAACTGTACCGGCTCAAGGAAGCCTCCGGAAACTGGACCGGCCCGTACAGCAAGGAAAGTTTTAGCCTGAACATGGAATATGACGACCTGCACAACATCCAGAAAAAGACGCAAAAACACCTCAGAGACGGCCTCACACAATCCCCCACATCCTACAACCAGGCGTATGATTACGACCAGAACCGGCCGCACGTGCCGGTGAAGATCGGCAACCTGAACTACCAGTTCGACGCCAACGGCAACATGACGGGCTGGACGGAAGACATCACCAACCGCAACCGGTTCATCCGCTGGGACGAGGAAGACCGCATCCGCGACATCTGGGAAGACGGCTATGTGAGCCAGTACACCTACGACGCCGGCGGCGAACGCATCGTGAAAAGCCACGGCGGCATGAGCATCGCCTACACCGACGGGGCGCCGGCAGGCATGGTGAACCACCGCGACAACTTCACTACCTACCCCAGCGCATACACTGTGGGCAGGGCCAAGCAACTGACCAAACATTACTACATCGAAAGCCAGCGATTCCTCAGCAAGATCGCTGCGGGCGACCTGAAGTTTCTGGCAACGGATCAACCCGATTCGTCCTACATCACAGCCGGCAACATCAACTACCAGGGGAAAATGAAACTGCTCGCCCAGGCCAGCAGCCTCGGTGATCCGGCGCCGCCCACACCGGGCAATCCGCCGCATCCGCTTTTTCCTGCCGACGAACCCGTATACCAGGAGGGCAAACCCAATCAGTACTGGTATAACAAGCAACTGGCAACCAACGACAATGTAAAGGCCGGCTTCAACCTGGTACCCGGCAGCGAACAGAGTTACGAGGCCAACATGTACTATTACCACCCCGATCACCTCGGCAGCACGGGGTATGTCACGGACTACGACGGTAAACTGCGCCAGCACGTGGAATACCTGCCTTTCGGCGAAACCTTCGTGGAGGAACACCTCAACTCCGACCCCGCCCAGCCCTACCTCTACAACGCCAAGGAATACGACGCCGAAACACGGCTCTACTACTACGGCGCCCGCTACTACGACCCGAAACTGTCGATCTGGGTGAGCGTGGACCCGATGACGGAGAAGTATCCGGGGTGGAGCCCGTATAACTATTGTTCACAAAATCCTATCATTTGTATTGACCCTGACGGTAATTCAACATATCTAATAATTTATGGTTCTGGCTGGGTTAGACCTGATTGGAAGGGTGGACATTATGATGTGGGAAGCGGATTTAAAGAAAGCGCATATGCCATGAAAAAGCAGATTGAGAGTAGAAAAACATTTAACAGTACAATTGATAAGGTTCATGTGATTTATGCACCAAATGAAAGTGATTACGTAAACGCAATAAATAACAAATACGATTCTGGGTTAATTAAAGAGTTAGATGTTTACTCCCATGGCAGCGCTAATTCGATTAATTTAGGTGGAAATGAGGGCAAAATAGAAAACTCTTCTCTAGATGCAGACTACAGAATGATATCTGCATTTTGGGATCCTCGTAATCCCGGCGGAGAAAATGAAATTCAACAATTGGACATAACAAATTTTACAGCTGATGCGGCCGTAACATTAAGGGGGTGTAATTTAGGTGGTAACGATTCCAAAAATGCGCAAACACAACCTAGTCATGCCAAAGAAATGGCTAAACATTTGGGTAAAAACAGGACTGTTAAAGCGTTTTCTGGAGGAGGAGGAGCCGAATTTAAAACGAGGAATGGGAAAAACGTTTATGATGGATCTATGATACGATCATCTGACAGGAATTCACAAAAAGAAAATTTAACAGAATTTAAAAAATAAAGACTTTCTCCCTGGCGCGAGGCTGAGCCTCGCGCCAGCTTACCCTTGACATTCAAAACCCACTTTCACCCACCACTTCACACCATGAAAAACGCCCCGGCAAGGGATGAGGCTTTGGTGAAACTGCAGCCGGTACCGGATATGATAGTGAAAACGCGGTGCCGACTTGCCGGGAATCGAATCCGGCAAGAAAAATTTGCAAAAACTGTTTGACCTGATTTTTCCCAAAACAACAGCCAAAGAAGTTTACGGGACTCTGACGCAGCCAGAGCAAACAAGCCTTTTGAGGTCAATAGCCCTTCCTTTAGCGGACGCGGGTTTAGAGTGAAGAGTTTGTGGCGCTGGATAGCATGATCGGTGGTCGCAATCCTTCCTTTAGCGGACGCGGGTTTAGAGCAGGTGGCAATAAAACCATCCTTTTCGGTTTGGATCGTCGCAATCCTTCCTTTAGCGGACGCGGGTTTAGAGCCAGAAACAAACAAATCGTTTACGGTCCGCATCGACCTGTCGCAATCC
>CALMBD010000024.1 GCA_937861115.1 uncultured Bacteroidota bacterium
ATGGGTAACACGCCAGGTCGATGCCGGCAAAAGTGAACCGGGTACTCCGGTGACAGGCGAGTTTGAGGTGAAAAACATCAGCAAGGAAAACCTCATTATCATGGAAGTGCGCAGCAGTTGCCATTGCACTGCCGTCGAGTGGACACGTGAACCTATTGCTCCGGGGAAAAGCGGTATCATAAAAGCCATCTATGACGGCCAGCGGGAAGGTGAGTTCTACAGAATCATCACCGTAACGACCAACTTCGACCCGGCCCAGTCCATACCCCTGGCCTTGATCGGCAAAGTGGAAGCCAGGCAGGATACCGCAAAGAATTAACCCAGTACATACAAACTATGGTAAAGCCGGTTCCGGGATTTTTCCGGGCCGGTTTTTTTGTTGCTTTGGTCTTCCGACTTTTCCCGTACTTGTCTGCCCAAAATGGGATTTATGAAAAACAGGTTATTGCGCCGCCTGCTTTACGGGATACTGGTCGCCTTGCTGCTTTATTTCGGATGCATATTTGTTTACGGCTGGTATTCCGACTGGCAGCCTGCCGAAGGGCCCGCGCCAATATCCCTGACACAAAGTTCGCCTGTGCAAATGACCGGCGACACGACCCTCCGGTTTGTAATCTGGAATGTCGGTTATTGCGGCCTTGGCGCCGAATCGGACTTCTTTTACGACGATGAAGGCATGTGGTATTCAGGCAGCAGCATGATCCGATCCCCCATTGAATTGGTGGAAAAAAACCTGCATGGCGCGCTCGATTTTTTGAAAAACACTCCCGCCGACTTTTACCTGCTCCAGGAAGTAGACTTCGAATCGGACAGGAGCCATCGGGTAAAACAATACGAATCCTTTGCCGGCTCATTGCCGGGATATGCCGCGGCTTTTGCGACGAACTACAAATGTAACAGGGTACCCATCCCGCTTCTGGAACCGTGGAATGCCTATGGAAGTGTGCTTTCCGGACT
This sequence comes from uncultured Bacteroidota bacterium, assembly GCA_937861115.1. GTDB lineage: Bacteria > Bacteroidota > Bacteroidia > Chitinophagales > Saprospiraceae > M3007. The sequence continues at coordinate 958 of CALMBD010000024.1, forward strand.
CGCAACGTTTTCCCGTTTTCAGCCTGCCGCCGCCATTCGGTATCAATTACCGGGTCAATATCCCATGCCTGACAGGATATTTCAACTCGACCGATGTGCCGAACTGTTCCGGATGCCCACTCCAAAAGGAAAGGACCTTGTTGTCATCAATATCCACAACTCGGCTTACGATCCCGGCGACAAGATCAAGGCCATTCAAATGCCCTACCTACGGGATGTAGCCCTGGCCGAGTATGCCAAAGGTAATTTTGTTGTGCTCGGCGGTGACTGGAACCAATGCCCGCCCAATTTCCGGTTCGACACTTTTATGCCCGGAAAAACGCAGGGGTATAAACAAGGCAACATACCGGCGGATTTTTTTCCGGAAGACTGGCTGTTTGCCTACGACCCGGTGACGCCAACCAATCGCAAGTCGCGTGATCCCTATGTAAAAGGGGAAACCTTCGAGACGCTGATCGATTTCTATCTGGTATCGCCCAATGTCCGCGTGCAGTCGGTGACTGGCGTGCCGCAGGGCTTTCAGTTCTCCGACCATCAGCCGGTCATTATGGAAATATCACTGCGATAGGCCCGTCAGCCTTTTCTAAAGCAAAACAATACTCCTTCGAGAAACAACCCGTACGATTTAAACTGCTGTTCCGCCTTTCGGAAATCCTTTGCCTGTTTGCTCAATACCGGATGGACCGCCCGTTTCAGCCGTCCGAAACTTGAGTAAAGTCCTGAAACCGCCAGGGCATAGGAAATTTTTACCGGCATTCGGGCGCTAACAACCGACAAGTGCTGTTTTTTTTCAAGGGACAGCCCCAAGTTTCGACAAATCCGCTCCCAGTCGTCGGGAAATGCAAATTGATCACTTGCCTGTGGTATTCCAAAAAGACCAATACATTTTTGGTTGATCTCCCGCATCGTTTCCCTGGAAACATCGCTCCGCCACAGCGACTCATTGATTATCAGTAACCCGCCCGGCTTCAGTACACGCGCACAAGACTCCAGTAACAACGGGATATCCTCGTCCGGCAAAATTGCCAAAACCGATTCGGCGATAACGGCATCAAAAAAACCGGACGGGTAGGGTAGTGCGCCTCCTTCCGGCGCCATTGCCAGGCGTATGCCTGACAACCCGCACAGATTCAGGCGCCTTTGCGCACTACGGAACATGCCCTCCGTATTTTCAATGCCGAAAAGTTCGTTGCCGGGGCGGCGCACGGCGATTTCTACCAGTGTCTGGCCGGTTCCAAATCCGATTTCCAGTATTCGACCGCCTTTCCCGACTTGCAGGTGTTCCAGCAGCAAGGCAGTGCCACTCCTTCCTGTAGCGTGCAGGTAAGGCGTATGTGTTTGTGCAAAAAAATCCAGGATTCCGGTCATAACTGTTCCCGCCAGGATTGTATTCGGAAAAGTAGGCCTTAACTGCGCCTCCGGCAAAAAATCCGGGGAAAAACAATTGCCGGTCCCTGATTTTCGCGGCATCCTTCTACCTTTGCGGCTTCTTATCAAAATTCCGGTTTCTCTCAATATTTTCCTATGCAAATCCGATCAGCACTTATCTCCGTTTACTCTAAAGACGGGCTCGAACCTATTATCCGCCGCTTGTATGAACTGGGGGTGCAACTGTACAGCACCGGCGGAACACAGTCGTACATTCAGAAACTGGGTATACCCGTAACGCCGGTCGAGTCGCTCACCGGTTTCCCGGGCATTCTCGACGGGCGGGTGAAGACGCTGCACCCTGCTGTTTTCGGCGGATTGCTGGCGCGCAGAGAACCGGAGCACCTGGCACAACTGGAACAGTACAATATTCCTGAAATAGATTGTGTTATCGTGGACCTGTATCCTTTTGAAGACACGGTAGCCACTTCCAATGATCCTGCAGAGATCATCGAGAAAATCGACATCGGTGGTGTAGCACTGATACGGGCGGCCGCAAAAAACTGGAAAGATGTCGTGGTGGTACCCAGCAAGGAGGAGTATAAACTCTTCCTGGACCTACTGAACGAGCAAAACGGCGAATTTTCCGCATATAACCGCCGGGAGTTTGCGCGCCGCGCATTTAAAGTCTCCTCAAATTATGATATCGCCATTTTCAACTGGTTCAACGAAGGAACAGCCGATATTTCGTTCAAATACTCCATACACCGCTCCGATATCCTCCGGTATGGCGAGAACCCGCATCAGGACGGGGTCTTCTTCGGCGATTTCGACAAGGTATTCGATAAACTGAACGGCAAGGCCATTTCTTACAACAACCTTGTAGACATTGATGCGGCCGTACAACTGATGCGGGAATTCCAGTTGGGCAAGCCGGCTTTTGCCATTCTGAAACACACCAATGCGTGTGGCGTAGCGCGCCGGCACACCATACTTGAAGCATGGAAAGCCGCCCTGGCATGCGATACAACTTCCGCATTTGGCGGCATTTTTATCACCAATACCAGGGTAGACCTGCCCACAGCGCAAGAGATCAACAAACTCTTTTACGAGGTACTGATCGCTCCCGACTTTGACCAGGACGCCCTCGACTTGCTGAAGAAAAAAGAGCAACGCATCCTGTTGAAAATCAAAAACTTCGACGTGTCCAAACGGACATTCAGAAGCCTGCTGAACGGGGTGGTCGAGCAGGATGCCGATCTGAAAACGGAAACGGAGGCCGATCTCAAGACCGCTACGGAGCGGGCGCCGACCCCGAAGGAAGTCGGAGAGTTGCTGTTTGCCGTTAAATGTGTAAAACACCTGAAATCCAATGCCATTGCGCTGGTAAAAGAGCGTCAGCTGATCGGCATGGGTTGCGGCCAGCCGAGCCGCGTCGATGCGCTCCGGCAGGCCATTGCCAAGGCGAAGGCCTTCGGCTTCGACCTGAATGGCGCCGTAATGGCTTCGGATGCCTTCTTCCCCTTTCCCGATTGTGTCGAGATTGCTCATGAAGCCGGTATCACTGCTGTCATTCAGCCCGGCGGCTCCGTGAAAGATCAGGATTCCATCGACGCCTGCAACAAACACGGAATGGCGATGGTTATGACAGGCTTCCGGCATTTTCGGCACTAACCGACACCTATGGCATCAAAAAAAACACTTGCAAAGGCGCAACATATCCGGGAAATACTGGACGACCTCTACCCGGAAACACCGATTCCCCTGCAACACGAGGATGCCTACACCCTTTTAGTGGCAGTTGTGCTTTCCGCACAGTGTACCGACGAACGGGTGAACCAGATCACGCCCTTGTTGTTTGCCCGCGCCGACAACCCGTATGATATGGCCAAACTTCCGGTGGAAGAAATCCGCGAGATCATCAAGCCATGCGGGCTCTCCCCGGCCAAATCAAAGGCGATACACGGACTATCGGAGATCATTGTGGAAAAACACGGAGGCAAGGTGCCGGAAAGTTTTGAAGCGCTGGAAGCCCTGCCGGGCGTCGGACACAAAACGGCATCTGTTGTTATGTCGCAGGCATTCGGACACCCCGCATTTCCGGTAGATACACATATCCACCGCCTCGCGGCGCGTTGGGGGCTGAGCAACGGGAAAAATGTGGTACAGACCGAACGCGACCTGAAGGCAGTCTTTCCCGAGTCAAGCTGGAACAAACTCCACCTTCAGATCATCTATTTCGGGCGACAATATTGCCCTGCCCGGGGCCACAAACCGGAAGTGTGCCCGATATGTTCGTTGTATTACAATAAATCGTTCGGGGCTTGAGCGTTGTGTCGCTTCAAAACCCGAACGATCAGTCACATCTCCTTTTTGCCGCCTCGACCAGGTTCTTGGTGAATATCAGTTCTTCTTCGATTGGCCTGAATTCAGGCCGTTCAAGATTTAGTAAAAGTGACTTTTCCACATCGTCGAACCTGCCCTGACTAATTGCCAGCTCGTAATCAAACAGGTTTTCACGCTGAAACTTCCTGAAAGCGACCACATGGGCTTCTTTGGGTTTTAGTTTCAGGTAGGCGAAACAAAGCATGGCAGCACATACAAAACCGATAAAACCGGAAATCATGAGCATTTTGAAACCGAAACCACCTTTCTGGAGTCTAAGGGTTTCGTAATCGTGCTGAAGCCGGTGGTTTGCTGTCCGGAGTTCCTTATTCTGATCGTACAAATCGGACCATTCGTTCTCGTACTTTTGAGCCCGGAGTTCCAATTCGGCGAAGGAGTGCTCCAACGTTTCAATCCGTTTTTGTTGTTCTGCGATCAACTGTTCGGTTTTTTGGTTGTTGGTAGGGCCTGATTTCATTTTTTAGTTGTTTTTGCCTTACAAAAGTAGTTGCTAATACATGAAAGTTGACATTTTAGCGGTAGGCATTCATCCTGATGACGTAGAACTCAGCGCATCCGGCACTTTATTGCGCCATGCCGCTTTGGGTAAAACCTTTGGCCTGCTCGACCTGAGCAAGGGCGAACTCGGCACCCGGGGCACGCCGGAGATTAGGGAGCAGGAGGCAAAGGACGCCGCAAAACTGCTGGGCGCCACATTTCGCAAGACGCTGGATATTCCGGACGGCCTGTTTGTACCGGGTCCGGAGCACTGGCTCAAGATCATTCGTGTGATTCGCTGGTGTCAACCTGCGATTGTTTTATGTAATGCACCCGACGACCGGCATCCTGATCACGGCCGGGCGTCAAAAATGGTTGCAGATGCGTGTTTTTACGCAGGCCTGGAGAAGATCGAAACCATTGATGATCAAGGAGTAAAGCAGTCCAAATGGCGGCCCGGCGCGGTATACCATTATGTACAGGACAAGCACCTTACGCCGGATTTTGTGGTCGATATAACACCATACTTTCATCGAAAAATTGAGGCCATCAAAGCCTTTCGCTCTCAATTTTACGACCCGAACAGCGATGCGCCTGATACGCCCATCTCCGGCAAAGAATTTATGGAGTTTATGGAGGCCAAGGCAAGGGTATTCGGAAGGCCTATCCAGGCAAAGTACGCGGAAGGGTTTATTTTTACCCGAACGCCCGGCATCAGCAATATGTTAGACTTGTCTTAAGATTGGCCTGTTGCTATTGCATTTATGGTGTTGTAGTACTACGTTTGTTCTAAAATTGACGAGATGAAACCAGTCTTTTTCACCCTTTTTTTGGCTGCCATTGTTACTGGCCTGTCCGGTTGCAGCGCTGAAAAAAAGTTTGCCAACCGGCTTCGCGGGACATGGGAGATCAGCCGTTACGACGTCAATGATACCCGTGCTGCAGCCCGCGCCTCATCCGATCTGGGTACCATAACTTTCAACAAGAACCACACCGGGGTAGTGGAAATACGGAATGTTTTCACAGATAATCGCGGCAATGCCGACTCCCGTTCCTTTCGGTGGTCAAACACTGCCAATTCTGTTACCATAAGCGGGGATTATGCAGACCTGTCCAAGGCCTGGATTGTGATCACCAATAAAAAGAAATTTCAGTTGTGGAAGTCGACCGACGGCTACAACAGAATACAGGAAATCGAATTAAAACGATGATTCTCAATATTTAATCACACACTGTTAACCATTTAAATCCATTACACATCATGAAGAAGCTAGTAGCCTCTTTCTTTGCAGCAGCCCTTTTGCTGTCATTCGTTAACACGGCATCTGCACAGGTGCGTTTCGGCGTAAAAGCCGGTCTTAATCTCGCCAATATCTCCTTCAGCAATCTCGGTGAAATCGAGCCGTCGACCAGTATGCTGCCTACCTTTATGGTTGGCGGACAGGTAGAATTCGATTTTACTGAAAACCTGGGTGTCGGTGTTGGCCTTCAATTGAACGGCAAAGGCACCAAAATCGAAACGGAGTTTTTGGGCGAAAAATTTTCGACGAAAACCAGCCCCATGTACCTGCAGGTGCCGGTAATGCTGCAGTACCGCAACAGCGGCTTCTTTGCAGGTGTCGGTCCGTATGTCGGGTTTGGCTTGTTCGGCAAATCCAAAACGGACGGCGCTGACTCGGAGGACATCTCGTTTGGCAACTCGGTTGACGATGACTTTGCACCCCTGGATTTTGGCGCCGGCGTCGAACTGGGCTACGAGTTCGGAAGCGTTCGCGCTACGGCCTCTTACAACCTGGGCCTCGCCAATGCCCTGCCCAAGGATGCTGTAGAAGGCACCGATGTAAAGGCCAAGCATGGCGTCATCGGAATTGCCGTTGCCTATCTCTTTGGCGGCGAATAATTGTGCTAAAAAATGGAGCCACCCGGATCGCAAAAGCCGGGTGGCTCAAAAAAATGCACGGTTGTTAGCCGAATCGACACAGTTATTAGGTCCGGCTTCCCCGAACATCATATCGGGGCAACTTTGCGCAACTTGAAACACTATCAATCAAAACTTAAATCCACACAATGAAAAAGCAATCTGTTGTTATCCTTTTTGTAATGCTATTTCTCGGAGTTACGTCTACCGGCTTTTCGCAAGTCCGTTTTGGTGTAAAAGCCGGTCTCAACCTCGCCAATGTCTCAGGTGATGAAGTTGGCGATACCAAAATGCTGCCCACCTTCCTGATTGGCGGGCAGGCTGAGTTTGGTCTGTCTGACAACCTTGGCCTGGGTGTCGGCCTTCAGTTAAACGGCAAAGGATTTAAAGTGGCCGACGACCTCCTGGGTGAGGATTTCAAATACTCGGTCATGTACATTCAGGTGCCGGTATTGTTGCAATACCGCAACAGCGGCTTCTTTGCCGGTGTTGGCCCCTATTTCGGTTTTGCCGTTTCCGGCAAGGCAAAAGCAGGCGGAAACAGCATTAGCCTGGAATTCGGCAACTCGGAAAACGATGACCTCGCCCCCCTGGACTACGGCGCCGGCTTCGAACTGGGTTATGAATTCAGTAATATCCGCGCAACGGCATCGTACAACCTTGGCCTGGCCAACATCGTTCCGAAAGACATTGCCGATGCAGAAGATGTATCTGTAAAAAATACCGTCATCGGTATCGCCGTGGCCTACCTCTTTGGTGGCGAGTAAGGAATACCGAGATTTTCTGACTTAGGTGCCGGGAGTGGAATAATGGATTATTCAATCCCGGTACTTGGGTCCACTTCATTAATTTCAATAAAACGTCGATATCCATGAAAAAACAATCTTTAGTGCTCATTTTGGTCGCGCTCTTTATGGGTGTGACCGCTACGGGCTTTTCGCAAGTCCGCTTCGGCATCAAAGCCGGTCTTAACCTTGCCGACCTCAAATTCAGCGGTCTGGGCGAAACAAGTACCAAGATGCTACCCACCTATATGGTAGGCGGCGTGGTCGAATTCGATTTCGCTGAAAACCTGGGCCTGGGAGTCGGGCTACAGTTGCATGGAAAAGGCGCCAAAGACGGCACCGACGGTTCTGATGCCTCGATCTCGCTCGGCTACCTTCAAGTGCCGGTTATGTTGCAATACCGCAACAGCGGCTTTTTTGCCGGCGTAGGCCCTTATGCAGCGTTTGGCATTTTTGGAAAAGCCAAAGAAGGCGGCGACTCCGAGGATATTTCATTCGGCAGCGGTGCTGAAGACGACCTCAGCGCGCTCGATTTCGGTGCAGGCATTGAACTGGGCTACGAGTTCAGCAATCTCCGCGCAACGGCTTCTTACAGCCTTGGTCTGGCCAATGGTATTCCAAAGGATCAACGCATTGACGGTTTTGATGCTTCCATCAAAAACAACGTCATCGGCATTGCACTGGCATACCTTTTTGGTGGCGAATAAAAATTAGTGCATTTTTGTACAAAGCAAAAAACAAGCCGCGCCGGACCTGCTCCGGTGGCGGCTTGTTTTTTACCCCGGATTCCTTGCTATCTTCTTCCTCTAAATTTTTCTCCAATGAAAAAACTGAATTATTGCCTGTTGATCGCCGCATTTGTTGCAGGTGTCTTTACCTATGCCGGCGCCCAGACCCGGTTCGGCATTAAGGCCGGACTGAACTTTGCCAATAGCCCCGTCAGCGACGACTACAAAGCCCTTTTTGAAGCAGCCCTGGGTTCGGATTATAATCCGGGCATTCGGGTTGCTTATCACATCGGCGGACAGGTTGAATTCGCACTCAGTGGAAACCTGGGTCTGAGCCTTGGTGTTCAATTGAGCAGCAAAGGCACCAAATACGACCTGTCAGGTAACTTTAATGGCGTACCCTATACCGGATCGGTGTCGGAAAAACCCATGTATATTCAATTGCCGATTGCACTGACTTACCGCAACAACGGGTTTTATGCCGGTGTCGGACCATTTATCGGTTTCGGCATTGGCGGTAGCCTGAAAGTGAAAGCAACCGCGCAGGGCAACTCGGATTCCAGTTCGCAAGACATTAACTTCGGCAATAGCGACACCGACGACTATGCCCCGCTTGATTACGGCGCAGGGGTCGAGTTGGGGTATGAAACCGGCCCGTTCAGGATCACAGGTTCATACAATCTGGGCCTGGCCAATGTGGTACCCAAAGACCAGGTGGATGCCGGGGGTGGCGACTTTAAAAAGAAGAACAACGTGATCGGGCTTTCCCTGGCCTACCTCTTCGAATTAGGTTCCGGTAAAGGCAAATAAGCACCTGTTCTCAAGGACGCCGGTTCAATACCAGCCTTTTCCCGCCAAGGGAAATGCCGTTCCTGACAAGTTCAACCCAATACAACCCGGAAGGAAAGTCGAAACAATCCACCCGGGTTGTATTGCCGGCGATCTGTTTGTCCAGCAGCAGCATACCAAGGTTTCTACACTACTTTTTGAGCGAAAAGACAAGCGGCTGCATATTGTTTCTGGCCACAACAACAACATTTTTTTGCCCGATCCGGATGTTGCGGATATCACGCACCTCGCCGTCGAGATGAAATCCGCTGTCGCGCGAACGAACGGGTTTGAATCCGCCCTTGCCGTCGCCCTTCAGGAACAGGCCGTAATCAGCGTCCATATACCCAAACTCGGGCTTGGCGCCGAGGAAATTGCCACCGGTAAGTACATCCTGCATGCCGTCGCCGTCAAAATCGCCGACCTGAATGCCGTACATCGGGGCGAACTGTGCCTCGCTCGGGAGCGGGATAAACACAAACCGGCCGTTGCCCTGGTTCATCAATACGCCGCTGGCCAGCACACCCGCCTTTAGCACCACCGCGTCCGCCAATTGCTCTGGCGTAAATATATCGGTGATGCTTTGGTTGGCGTATCGCTTGTACTTGAGGTACTTTTTCTTCAGGGAGGGAATTTCGCCCACAAGGTCGCCGCGCAAAATATAAGGCAACAGTACACCTCCATTGTACCGGCACAGGATATGCTCCGGCGTACCGTTTTTATCAAAATCGTTGAAAAACAGGGTTAACGGCTGTTCCGGCGAGGCCTCCAGGCGGGAGTTGAGCCCCATGTTACCCACGATAAAATCCGGCAAGCCGTCGCCATTGAAATCGCCCGGGGCGATGCGCTTCCACAATCCATTCGTCTTTTCCAGTCCTGCCTGGGCACTCAGATCGGTCAATACGCCTTTATCATTGCGGAGTACCTTTACCGGCATCCATTCGCCCGTGATCAAAAGGTCCGGATCTTTGTCGCCGTCGATATCGCTCCAGACCGCATCGGTGATCAGGCCAAGTTTTTTGAGTACATCGGGCTGTTGCATGGTAAAATAGCCTTTGCCGTCGTTCATCAACAAAAATCCTCCAACGGGTGTACCCACCTTCCCGGGCAGCAAACGCATGCCTACGAACAGATCCTGATCGCCGTCTCCATCCAGGTCGGCAGGCCGGACGCAGCCGGTTGCAAAAGGTTTTTGACCGGGAATGGCATCAGGTGCGCGTTCAAAATTTCCATTTCCGTCGTTCAGGTAAAGCCGGTCCGCCAGTTCCGGGCTCGACGGTTCGGCCTCATTACTGCCCGACGCTACATAAAGATCGAGGTCCTTGTCTCCGTCAGCATCAAAAAAAACAGCATCGACATCCTCGCATTTGGCATCCGCGTCCAAGGCCGCTTGTGTGTTTTGACGAAACCGCCCTTCCGGTGTCTGAAAAAACACCGCTCCGGGCTGGCCTTTGGCGCCGCAGATAAAGAAATCCTCCCGGTTGTCGCCGTTCACATCACCTGTTGCAACCCTCGGCCCTTCAGTCGAATACAAAAAGTAGAGCAGCCGGTCGCGATCCCAATCATAAAACTCGTCTTCCTCATGACGCCAGTTGATCCCGGCAGCGGCCGTGGTATTCTGAAATAACGGTGTACGTGCCGGTTTTAGCCAGGGAATATCAAATGTTTTAAGCGTCGCTTCGGCTTGCGACAATTTCAGGGTCTGGTTTGCCGACACGCCGGTCAACAGTGTCACCTTTCCCGGCGCCGGCCAGACAACGAGGACAGTGTCAATTTTTGAAATAGCGCCCAATCCGATATTCGGGCGCGGGTCCATGGAACTCTGAAAACCGCGCATGGGCATTTGCTCCTGGTAAAATGTCTGACCGCCGGCCCGCAGGAATATTTTGGCGCCAAATGCGGCCGTATTGGCCCCTTCACCCTTCAATTCAAATTTTACATAGTTGTTTTTCAACAATTCGACTGATTCGTTCCGATAAACGAAAGCCTCCATTTTGGAGTTGTTCACCACCAGATCGAGGTCGCCGTCGTTGTCCAGGTCGCCATACGCCGATCCATTGGAAAAACTGGGATCAGCCAGTCCCCAGGTATCCGCCAGGTTTTCAAACGTCAGGTTGTGTTTGTTGTGAAAGGCATAATTGGGTATCTTTTCACTGGGGATGGAATCGATCAGGCGTTTGAAATCGACATTTCCACCGCCCACAATTTCCCGTTGCACCGAAGGGTCGGATGCAAACATCAGGTAGTCCTGGTTGGTCAGGTCCTGGGCAATGCCGTTGGCAACAAATATGTCGCGCCAGCCGTCGTTGTCCATGTCGAACAAAAGCGCGCCCCAGCTCCAGTCGGTGGCTTCCACGCCACCCAGGCATGCGATTTCGGAATAGGTATCGTCGGCATTGTTGAGGTGCAGCATGTTCCGGGTGAACTGGTTGTAATAACCGTAACTGCTGGTGTACCTGAAACGGTCCGGACTATCGAACGAGGTGGTTGTCTTCAACCGGCGGTCGGGTTCGGGGAGCATGTCGGTGACAAAAATATCGGGCCGTGCATCGTTATTGATATCGGCCATATCGGCGCCCATGCTCGCTGCACTGATATGCCGCATTTCCTTTTCCAGCACTTCGCTAAAGGTGCCGTCGCCGTTGTTGTGATACAGGTAGTCGCGTTCGAAGAAGTCGTTCGACACGTATATATCCTGCCAGCCGTCCATATCGGTGTCGCCGACCGTTACGCCAAGACCAAAAGCGATGATGCTGCCCAATATGCCGGCCTCCTGGCTGACATCTTTAAAATGCCCGTTATCGTTGCGAAAGAGTTTGTGTCCACCCAGGCTGTCGCGGGTAAAGCGCAAGTTTTTCCGAAGGTCGAAAGAGCCGATCGCGCGGAATGAGTTGTTCAGGATATACGCATCGAGGTCGCCATCCTTGTCGTAATCAAAAAATGCGGCGTGGGTGCTCAAACCCCGGTCTGCAAGGCCGAATTCTTTTGCCTTTTCCGAGAAAGTGCCGTCGCCGTTGTTGATATACAGTTCGTTTTCACGGCTGAAGAGGTGCTCTTCCTTCTCGTCGGAGCGGGAAATGCCGGAGTTGCACACGTATATATCCAGCCAGCCGTCGCCGTTCACATCAGCCATTGCTACGCCGGTCGACCAGGAGCCTTTTCCCGCCACGCCGGCTTTGGCCGTAACATCCTCGAATTTCCAGTTTCCCTTGTTGAGATAAAGCCTGTTCTCTCCCATATTGGAAGAGAAAAATACATCGGGCAGGCCGTCGTTGTTCACATCGCCGATGCCTGCGCCGCCGCCGTTATAGAAGTTGCGGTACCGGTAAATATTGAAATCCCGGTCGTACACCAGGTCATTCCTGAAATCGATACCCGTTTCGGATGCGGGCAGCAGGGTGAAAAGTTTGGTTTGGGAAGCAGAAGACCCGGGTTCGGGTGCTGGTTGCCTGCAGGCCATTAAACCTACGGCAAGCAGTACCACCGGGAAATATAAGTGTTTGAACATCAGAGCACATTTTCGGCTATTGCGGCGCAAATGTATGGAACTGAGGTTTGCCCTCCAACCAGTCCACATAATCTACAGAACCCAGCCGGAATTTGAACGGTATGGTGTTGCCTTTGGCAATCCGGTATTCGATACGGCAAAAAAACGGCAGACATTCTGCCGACCACGAAGGGAGCAGGGAAAGGGATAAAGGCGGCAAGTCGGCCTCGTCGCGCAGCCGGATAAATAAAGGCTGACCGGCGACCATAGTATTGCGTTCCGTTTGTGCCTTCTGAAAAGGGGCCTGAAGCGAGCGTTCCAGCGCAGAAAGGCTTTTCCCGCTGGAAAAAGTTTGCGCCTGTGCTGCATCAACTCCCAGCAACAGGAAGCCGGCCAACATCAGCCTGCACATCCGGCTAGCCCCTTTTACTGCCTTCATATAGTTCAAATTGTTGGAAACTACATTCCAGTGCGCCATTGAACAGGGTTATCTTTCGCGAGGCCCGCAATCCGACGTTTTTCAGCGCCTCCCGGTTTGACGAAATCAGCCACGCGTCCCAGCCGGTCCAGTGCTGCTTGAAGCAATCCCCCATGCCTTTGTAAAAGGCTGCAATATCTTCCACTTTCAGGCGCTCGTCGTATGGCGGGTTGGTAATCAGGGTGCCGGCAGTATCCGGCGCCTGCAATTTATCAAACGCCATTCGTTCGATTCGGATTGTATCGTCCAAACCTGCCGACATGACATTGATAGACGTGGCATTCCGTGCGCGGTTGTCTTTATCCGAGGCGAGTATGGGCAGGTCAAAACGTTTGATTCTGCCATCTGCTTCCTTCTTTACCTCCTGCCAGCATTTCCTGTCAAAACCCGGCCAGCGAAAAAAACCAAAGGATTCGCGTTTGATCTGGGGCGGGGTATGGGTGGCGATCATGGCTGCTTCGATGGGCAGTGTGCCGCTGCCGCACATGGGGTCGGCAAAGGCGCGCTGCCCGTTCCAGCCGGTATGCAGGATCATGCCGGCAGCCAGCACCTCATTGAGCGGCGCCTCCACGGTATCCCGGCGGTAGTTTCTGCGGTGCAGCGAGTCGCCGCTTGCATCGAGCGAGACATCGCAATGGGTGCCCTGTATATGCACGTTGACACGCAGCACCGGCGCCACTGTGTTCACATCCGGCCTGCGCTGGTACCTGTCGCGGAACTGGTCGACGATGGCATCCTTGGTCAGAAGGCCCGCAAACTGGGAATGTCGGAAGACCTCACCGGCCGTCACGGCATCTACGGCCAGGGTATCGGATACACTCATGTATTTGGACCAGTCTATGTCGCGAATGCCGTCGTAGAGATTTTTTTCATTGTAAACCGGAAAGGAATGGAGATGCACCAGGATGCGCAGGGCGGAGCGCAATTCGTAATTGGCGCGGTACATCAGACGCGTGTCGCCTTCAAACGCTACGGCGCGTTTGACCTCGCGTATTCCTGTTGCGCCGAGGGCGCGCAATTCGCCGGCGAGTACGGGCTCGAGTCCGGCAAAGGTCTTGGCGAGCAGCGTCAGGGAGTGGTTCGTTTGCACGGGCGGTATGTCAGCGTTTTTCTGAAGCGATTTTTTGCTCCAATTCTGGTGATTTGCGAATTGCATTGGCTTTGCGCCAGTAATCGAGCGCCTTGCCCGCATCGCCGCTTCCGAACAGTGCATCGCCGTAATGCTCCAGTATGCCGGGGTGCTTGTCGCCGCCCTTGTTCAGGACCTGTTCATACCGGGACCTGGCGCCTGCGAAATCTTTTTTCCCGATCAGTGCGCGCCCGATCTGGTCGATGATATCCAGTTTCAGTCCCTGGTTGTTGCCGGTCATCAGGAGGGCCTGTTCCAGTTGCGACATGGCATCATCATAACGGCCTTTTTCATTGGCGGCAAGGCCAAAATACCAATATGACCTCGGCTGGTTGGGAAAGGCATCCATAGCCTGTTCTGCCGTTTGCAGCATTTCAGCATAGTTTTTTTGCAGCAGCAGGATATCCAGGGTGTTTTCCCAGACCGAAAAAACGGTCGGATTCAGGGCGATACATTTTTTATACCGCTTTAATGCCTCTGCCGGCTGGTTGGCGTGGTAAAGGAGGTCGCCCGATAAACTCCATGCCTTCGGGTCTTCCGGGTGTGCGGTTTCGACAGCGGCGCCCAGTTCGAGCAGGTTGTCGGCAAGCGCCTGGTCGGCGCCGGCATCCAGTTTTGGGAAAAACGGCAAAATCTCCTTGATCTTGGCGTCAATCGAGACCTTGGGATCGGCAAACAGCGGCTTGAGTTTGCTCAGATAGTCGGCATCCGAACTGCTTTTGCTTTTGTCGACGGCAGCCAGACGGGCCACCTTGTCGTTGGGATCAATTGCGAGAATTTCCTGGTACACGCTGCGCGCATTCGCCTTGTCGCCCATGGTGTCGTAGAATTCTGCCAGGCGGTGGCGGTATTCCAGACGACCGGGGTATGTATCGGCGAGTTTGCGCAATTCGGCTGCGGCTTTTTTGTCCTCGCCCATTCCCACATAGATCATGTGTTTTTGAAAAGAGGTTTCTTCCTCCACGCCGCGTATCCTTTCTATTTTTTCCAGCGCCCGCAGTCCGCCTTCCGGATTTGCAGAAAGCACTTCCAGGTAGGCCAGATGTTCCAGAAATTCCAGCGTTTCGGGGAAGCGCTTTACCAGGTTTTCATAGACCTTGAGGGCATCGCGAATGCGGCCTGTTTTCTCAAAAACGTCGGCTTGAAATATCAGATACCACTCGTTGTCCGGCTCCTTTTCTATGGCTTTTGCGATGGTTTCCAGGGCATTGGCCAGGTCGCCGAGGGCATAATACGTACGCGACAGGCCATACCAGCCGGGCCCGATGTCCGGGTTGTCGTAAGTAAATTTTTTGTAGAGATCCAGTGCCTTGTCCTGATGGCCAAGCAAACGTTCGCGTTCGGCATCGACAAATGTACTCTGGCGGTTTACCTCTTCTTCGGGTACGGTTTTCGCTAGCCCCCCAATCGTGTTTTGAGTATAGGCAACGAAGGGGAATGCCAATGCGAAAAAGCAGATTATTTTCTTCAAAATATTGATATACAAAATTTTAGACTATTTATCGTTTAGAGAAATTGGAAAAATCGCCCAGGTTCAGTTCATCTTTTGATCCCACAAAACGGCTCGAATTGCCAATCATGGAGTAGTCGAGTACGGCATTCCGGATCTGCGATTTGTTTTGGATGATGCTGTTGGTGATAACGGTGTTTTCCACAGTAGAATTATGCCCGACACTTACAAACGGACCGATGACCGCATTGCGGATAACGGCATTTTCACCGACGAAGCAGGGCGGAATGACTACACTGTTCTCAATCACGGCATTGCGGGCAATGAGGCCGTTATCGCGGTGGAACTCGAGCATGCGCGCGTTGGAGTGCAGAATGGCGTCTTTGTTGCCGCAGTCG
>CALMBD010000025.1 GCA_937861115.1 uncultured Bacteroidota bacterium
CGGGCGAAAATCGGGCAATCCGGATCGTGGGCGCCGGGCAGCCAGCCCGTACTCATCAGAAATTCATTCACGATCTCCCCTCCCGTGAACTTGAACGTTTTTTTGAACAGTTTCACCCAGGCTTCCCTGGGCTGGGGGTGGTGGTGCGCCAGCCAGTCCCGGAATGAACCGAACTCCTGCCGGAGGCGCAGGATAGTGCGGGCATTTTCAATCGCGGCATTGATTTTCAGTCGATTGCGTATAATTCCTGCGTCCTGTAACAGCCGCTCCACATCACCCTCGCCGTAGTCGGCCACAGTAGCAATATCGAACTGGTGAAATGCCCGGCGAAAGTTAGCCTGCTTGTTCAGGATGGTTGTCCAACTCAACCCTGCCTGATTGATTTCCAGGACCAGCCGGCAGAATAGTTCATTGTCGTCGTGCAGGGGAAATCCATACTGGTGATCGTGATAGTGCCTATGCGGGTTGGGATCGTTGGCTGGAAGCGCGTTTACGAAGGTGCAGTAACTCATGGGAATGATGGTGGTGAGAATAATTGCCGGAACCGGTGAATGGACAAAAGTACGCCGGTATACCGGCGTCAGAACTTGTGTTGCACCTGATTTATCGGATTCCTGTAGCGGGCCTTTTCAACTGATGTCTCCTGTAAACCCTGATGGATACCAGAGGCTGTAACACTAACAAAAGGGATGAAAAAATGATTTTTCAAACCTGCCTTGAGGGTTAGGCTGTTAACTTCGCGCTTTTTTTAGACGCACCCCGGTTTTCCGGTACATTCAAAACAAACGACCTGTCCGATGAGCAGATTCCTGCCGCTCGTATTTTCCGTATTTATGGTATCAGGGCAAGCTAATGCCCAATTCAGCAACACCCTCCGGCATCTTTCTTCCAGCAGCAACGATGCCACACTGGTCGGACTTTCGGCCCATGATATCGACCTTGATGGCGACCTCGATGCCCTTGCGACCTTCCAGAGCGGCGTTTTTTGGTATGAAAACGACGGTCAGGGCAATTTTTCCGACGGCAATTCCATAGAATTCAAGGGTTCGCCGGTATTTAAACCCGCCCAGTTCCGCGATTTTGACGGCGATGGCTACCCGGACATCGCGGCCGGTTTCGGCTGGCGCAAAAACCTCGGGAACGGCAACTTTGGCCCGGAGTCGGGTAATTTCTGGAAAGAGGTTTCCGGGGTATGCGATTTGAACGACGACGGCCTCGGCGATGTGATTTACCAGTCCACGAACGTCCTGTTTCTGGAAAGAAACCTCGGCGCTGTTTTTTCTCCGGACGCATACGCCCTGGCCAACGGCTCGAATATTCAGGTCTGGGCAGCCGCAGACCTCGACGGGAATCAGAAAGAGGACTTGGTGGCATCGCTTACCAATATACTGTACTGGTTCAGAAATGAAGGGAACAACACCTTTTCAAAAATCCAGGTTTATACCGGCCAATTGAAGTCGGTAGTCGCGGGCGACGTAGACGGCAACGGGAAAATGGACCTGCTTGGCGGTGCTTCCGGCACTATTTACTGGTGGGAGTTCGATGCTTACGGAAACCGGGTGCTACGCCAGACCCTCACCTTGCCCGGTATCAACGACAAGGCGCTTGTGCTCGGCGACCTCGATGACGACGGTGATCTTGATATTTTCACGGGAGGTATGACTACGCCCGGCGGAACCTTGCCTGCCATATTGCGGTACGATGCCGCAGCAGGTCAATTCGACCTTGCCCCGCAAACACAGCCTGCCTTATCGACGACTTGCCCCAAGGCTATATTGGCAGATTTCGATGCCAATGGCAATCCGGACCTCTTCGCGTTTCGGCCAGGAGCGTCCAACCGTTTTGCCATTTACCTGGACAACGGCACCCCCGGAAGTTTCAAGGCGCCAACGCTCGTCGGCGAGCCCTTGAGTTATATCAACCAGGTATTGCCCGCTGACCTCGATGGCGACGGCGACCGGGATTTTATCGCCGCCGATTTTCTGATGGAAAAGGTCGCACCCGGAAATTATGCCCAGCGGAAGAAAATAAACCTGCCCAACGTGGATGTCCAGTTGGCCGATCTTGACGGCGATGGCCTGGCAGATGCGGTTTATCCGAAAAACGACGCGGTGGTCTGGCAACGCAACCTGGGCGGCTTGCAGTTCGGCCCTGCGATTCAACTCGACGGCTTCGTGGCCCAGAATAAATACGTCGGCATCGCCGATTTCGATATGGACGGCGACCTCGACCTCACTGCCGGCATCGGGACGGAAGCACTTGCAAATTTTTCCCTGCTGTTCTGGTTTGAAAACGACGGTGCGGGCAATTTTACCGAACATCAACTCGAAGACGGCCTCAGTTGGGTACTCTCTACGATGCCGCTTGATGTAAATGCAGACGGCCTGCCGGACATTTTTGTTGAACGGGGCAACTTGCAGACCGATATCTGGTTCGAAAACCTGGGCAACGGTGTATTCGGTCCCTGGAAGGACCTCTTTACCGCCGGCACGACTGAACCTGCAAACGTCAACCAGCGGATGCTCGTCGACCTCGACGATGATGGTCGTATGGATATGGTGTTTAGTTCAAAGGACTACCACGAGACCGGGGTGTTTTGGTATCAAAA
>CALMBD010000026.1 GCA_937861115.1 uncultured Bacteroidota bacterium
ACAGCTAAGATATTTATAATTGCGTTTTATTAAACAACTTCAATTAGCCGCCGAAAACGCACGACGCAGATTCAATGGAGTAGAATCAACGGCTAAAGCCGTCGGTACCTAGCCGTCGGTACCTTGCCGTCGGTGCCACCCTCTTTTCCAGGCCATCAGGACCACTAAACCGCAGACGCCCGCCTGCAGGATGGCTATTTTGGGCAAAATACTGACCAATAATGCGCTTGCCAGTGCAATCGTCGCCCAATGGCCGGCAAAATCGAGTTTTTTGCGGGTGAACAGCACTGCCAGGAAAAGGATTACCAGCAAAAGCAATAACACACCTGAAGCAGGGTTGAGTGGAAATGCATGCCGGGCAAGCAACCCCAGCGCAGCAGTAGAGGCAAGGCCGATATACAACCAGCGGTAGAACAGGTTCACATCCGGTGCGCAATCGAAGCCTGTGTCGGGCGCCTTGCTGCCTGCGATGATGCGGCGGTTGTAGGTAATGATTTGATAGAGTTGATACAGGATGGCCCGAAAAAAACGATTCCGGAACAAGGGCCGTAAAAAGGGCATACGTTCGCCCAGAATCAGGAACAAGGCATTCAGGCCGTATGCGACTTCTCCGGTTTGGGTGTCCAGCAGAGGGATTTCGTGGCGGGCACGATCAAGGTCTATTTGCCCGAGTATTTCCGGAGCAGCCGCAGCAAAGCCGGTTCGATGTTTTAGCCACCCCATTTTGATGAAACCTGCCGTATAGGCCTTGCACATGGGGCAAACGTCGTCGTAAATAATGACCTTGTTTTCCAGTTCTGACATGGCACAATAGTTTTATGCTATTGTAACGCCGCGCATATTATTATGTTTTCAGAAATTTCTGAAAATAAAGAAAGATTTTTTACCATTATTTTATTTAGTGTTCGACGATATGCATAGAAACGGGGTCATCGGGCGAAACCTGCCCAATGACCCCGCGATAAAATTTCTTAATCGTCTACAATACAGCAATGAGGCAATAATGGCAATGCCCCTCTCCACTATTTTCCGTGACAATGTTTGTACTTCTTCCCGCTGCCGCATGGGCACGGGTCGTTTCTGCCGATGACCTTTTCTTTCACGATCGGTTGAACCCGCTGAACGGGACCGCCGTTGCCGGCCGACTGAGCGGCGCGCTGGGCAGCCTGCTGCGATTCGGTCATCTGCTGCTGGTTGTTGGTGCGCAGGCGGTTTGATTGTGCCCTGCGCTGGGCTTCGGCCTGCGACTGCGCCGCCTGGGCTTTACGCAATTCGTCTTCCGAGGGCAGGGTAAGCGAACCTTTCAGCAGGAAGGAGGTCACGTTGGCATTAATGTGGCCAATCAGCCCTTCAAAGAGGTTGTAGGCTTCCATTTTATAAATGACCAGCGGGTCTTTCTGCTCGAACGAGGCGCCCTGAACGGACTCCTTCAGGTCGTCGACATTGCGGAGGTGCTCTTTCCAGGCGTCGTCGATGAGCGCCAGGGTAGCCACTTTTTCCACATCGCCCATGATAGATTTTCCTTCCGTTTTGATGGCGAGTTCCATATCTGCGCTGATATTGAGGCCAAGGCCACCATCGGTGAACGGCACTACGATGCGTTTGTAGCGGTGTCCTTCCCGCGCGTATACATCTTTGATGATGGGCAAGAGCCGGTCGCCCACCTGTTTTTCTTTCAGATGGTAGATACCGAGCACCTGCTGCTGGAAGGCCTCCGTGACGGCGTTCAGGTTTGCACTTTTGAACCAATCGGGGTCCATTTCCGGGTCGACTCCGATCAGGCGAAGGCTGTCCAGACGGAAGGTCTCGAAGTCGCCGCCTTCGCGGTGCACCTGTACCAGTTCGGAAGTGATGGCCGTAAAAGCGTTGTTGATATCAACAGCGAGGCGGTCGCCAAACAGCGCGTTGCGGCGCTTTTTATAAATCGCCTCACGCTGGATGTTCATCACATCATCGTATTCGAGCAGGCGCTTGCGAATGCCGAAGTTGTTCTCCTCTACTTTTTTCTGTGCGCGTTCGATACTGTTCGTCACCATACTGTGCTGGATGACATCGCCCTCCTTGTGCCCCATCTTGTCCATAAGGCCCGCAATGCGGTCGCTCTGGAACAGGCGCATGAGCTGGTCTTCCAGCGATATGTAGAACTGCGAAGAGCCCGGGTCGCCCTGACGGCCGGCACGGCCGCGCAACTGACGGTCGACACGACGGCTTTCATGTCGCTCGGTACCGATGATGGCCAGACCGCCTGCCTCTTTTACACCCGGACCGAGTTTGATATCGGTACCCCGGCCGGCCATGTTGGTGGCGAGGGTGACCTTGCCTGCCTGGCCGGCTTCTGCCACGATCTCGGCCTCGCGCTGGTGTTGCTTGGCGTTCAGTACGTTGTGGTCGATACCCCGCATCTTGAGCATACGCGAGAGCAACTCGGAAATCTCTACCGAGGTTGTACCGACGAGGATCGGGCGGCCCTTGTCGCGCAGCTCGATGATATCGTCAATAACGGCGTTGTATTTCTCCCGGGCGGTTTTGTAGACAAGGTCTTCATGGTCTTGTCTGGAAATCGGACGATTGGTGGGTATCACCACCACGTCTAGTTTGTAGATATCCCACAATTCCTTGGCTTCCGTTTCAGCGGTACCGGTCATACCGGCAAGCTTGTGGTACATCCGGAAGTAGTTCTGCAGTGTAACGGTGGCGTATGTTTGTGTAATCTCGCCCACCTTCACATTTTCCTTGGCCTCGATAGCCTGGTGCAGACCGTCGGAGTAGCGCCGGCCTTCCATGACACGCCCGGTTTGCTCGTCGACGATCTTGACCTCGCCATCCAGGACAATGTATTCGTTGTCTTTTTCAAACAACGCGTATGCTTTCAGCAGCTGCTGAATAGCGTGGATGCGCCGGCTTTTTACACCGTAATCCTGTGAAAGCAGTTCCTTCGCCTCGATTTTTTCTTCGTGGCTGAGCGCCTCGTCCTTGTCGATCTTGACCAGTTCCAGCCCAATATCGGGCATGATAAAAAAGGAAGAGTCGTTGCTGAAGTTGGAAAGGAAATCGACCCCTTTGTCGGTCAGTTCCACCGAACGGTTTTTTTCATCGATCGTGAACAGCAACTGGCGGTCGACCTCAGGCATCCGCTTGCTGTTTTCCTGGAGGTATACGTTCTCCGATTTTTGCAGCAGAACCTTTGCGCCTTCTTCGCTGAGGAACTTTACGAGTGCGCGGTTTTTGGGAAGCGCGCGGTGCGCGCGCAGGAGCGCAAGTCCGGCCTGGCCTTCTTCAGCGCCGAGTTTGCCTTCGGCGAACAACTTTTTAGCCTCCGTCAAAAACTGGCTGGCCAGTTTGGCCTGCTCGTCGATGAGCCGCTTGACGGTGGGGTTCAGCTCCACAAATTCCTGGTCTTCAGCGCCGCGTGTCACGGGACCCGAAATAATGAGCGGTGTACGGGCATCATCGATCAAAACCGAATCCACCTCGTCGACGATGGCGTAGTGGTGTTTGCGCTGCACGAGTTCATCCACATTGATGACCATATTATCGCGCAGGTAATCGAAGCCGAACTCCGAGTTGGTGCCGAATATGATGTCGCAATGGTACGCGTCGATGCGTTCTTTCGAGTGGGGGCGATATTTGTCGATGCAATCCACCGTGAGCATCAGGAACTCATAGATAGGGCCCACCCACTCGGAGTCGCGTCGGGCGAGGTAGTCGTTTACCGTTACAATATGCACACCCTCGCCGGCAACGCCGTTGAGGTAGGCGGGCAATGTAGCCACAAGGGTTTTACCCTCACCGGTAGCCATTTCCGCGATCTTGCCGTCGTGCAAAACCATGCCGCCGATGAGCTGCACATCGTAATGCACCATATTCCAGGTGATCTCGCCACCTGCGGCCATCCAGTTGTTTTTCCAGACAGCGTTGTCGCCTTCTATGGAAATATAGGTTTTACCCTGTTTTGCAGCCAGCGCACGGTCGTGGTCGGTAGCAGTGACTGTCAGGGTCTCATTTTTCGAAAACCGGCGACTGGTCTCTTTCACCACGGCAAACGCTTCGGGCTGGATCGACAACAAAATGTCTTCCAGTGCCTTATCGCGGGTTTTGCGCAGTTCATCTACCTCCTTGAAAAGGGCTTCCTTTTCATTGAAGTCGGCAGCCCCGATGGCCTGTTCGTTCACCGACATGATTTCGGCGTCAATATCCTGCAGGTATTCCTTGATGCGCTTGCGGAAGTCGAGGGTTTTGGCGCGCAGTTCATCATTGGAAAGGGCCTGGTATGCCTCGAAATAGTTATTGATCTCGGCGACCGTCGACTGGTATTGTTTCATGTCGCGGTCCTGCTTTGTGCCGATAATTTTTTTTATAAATCCAAACACGATATGGGAGTGTTAAGTGATAAATGTTGGGTGAAGTACAGGGTCTGATTTCCCGGAATGGCAACGCTCTTTTTTAAGCGGGTGCAAAGATACGCTTTCACGATTGCGGGAAAGGTGATCGCATCACATTTCATTCCATGTAGAGAAATCGCCGGTATTTTGACAAAATGGCAGTATGATGCCGGCAACGCATACGGTGACCCGTAGCTCAGGGGCCCTTGGTGAGGCAGTATTTCATCCAGGTTGAATTGCCTTCTGCGCAGGCATCCAAAGCGACGCAGGCGCCATGTGGCGGGCGTTGCACACTGGTCGGGGGGTGTTGGTACTCTTTGGTCAGGAGGAAGTTGCTGTCCATACCGGGGACAGGCAGGTACTGAAACAGGTGCCCCGACGAAACCATAGATTTTTTCCGCTCGGAACGGACCTTCAACAGCAAACGGATCGCCTTGGAGAGGTCTGTCTTTACCCTGCGCAGCTGATTAAAGACACCTTCATCGCGCCGCCCGGACGAAGCGAGTTCATTGCCGGAACAGTCTGCCGCAACCTGACCGGCATATGACTGGAATGCCGTTTCCGGCAGGTCATACCCCTGCACGTTGCACGCGGAAACGCAGTACAACGTACAGGCATGGAGCAGTGTGGCGACAATTTTTTTATTCTTCATCCGAACCCGCTTGCAGGCAGAGCAATAACGCAGCCTTTTGGCGATTGTTTTTGCGGTTGATGCAAAAGATGCGTGCAAAGTTCGCACTGGTGGGCGGCATACTCAAATTTTTTACGAAAAATCGGAAATTCAGCCTCGGGAGCAATACGTCATGGCGTCCTGACATATTCAAAATCGATCCTGGCATGCACCTTTCCTTTACTGTTTGTGTACACCTTGGCAGTCACCAGCCCGTCGGCGTTGCGATACGTCGTTCTTTTACCACCGGGCGAAGCATGGAGCTCGATGCCATACAGGTATCCGGTTGATTTTTTTAATTCTTACACGACCGTTTGCTCCGGCGTCTCCATTTGCTTGTTCAGGAGCGTAAGGGTACCGTTGTTGTTTTCGTACGCTTCTGTGACATTGCCCCGGTGTTTCACCACATAATGCCAGGTGCCATCCAGTTGCCCGTTTGGAGCGTAGGTTTTCTTTTCCACAAGATCGCCCGCTGCGTTGTACCGGTATCGATTGTACAGTTTTCCGAAACGATAAAACAGGCTATCGCGGCCTCGGGAGTCTTTTACCCACTTGCCTGAACTGACAAGGTCGCCGTCTTCCACC
>CALMBD010000027.1 GCA_937861115.1 uncultured Bacteroidota bacterium
GAAAAGCCGGTTTGTCGGTCATGAGTGCTTTTACCATGCGGTCGGCCTCTTCTGCCTGCATGCCTTTCGACTGATAGATGAGGCTAAGTTCGCGCGCCTCGATTTCGGGCATGACCGTCAGTTCCAGTTTTTCCTTGCGGCGTTCGTTTTCATACACTTCTGCCTCGCTTTTCGCGGCCAGATATCCCGACGAGCCCATGGAAAGCGCGTCGGCCAGCACACCGGCCATACCCGATACCACAACGAGATGCGGCTGTGCGCCGGCGCCTACCATGCCGGCGATCAGACCGAAATTGGCGGTCAGGCCATCGTTGAATCCGTAAATGACGTTGCGGAGCATGCCGCCCGATTCGGCGCTATGCCACGATTCCTTGCTGTCGTCGTCCGTCTGGAGTTGTTCGTGTTCGGCGGAGTCCATCGCCAGTTGTTTGGCGAGGGCGCGTGTTTCGGGTTGTTTGGCGTGCTGGTGCAGGAGCAGGTATTCGCGCACCTCGCGGCCTTCCCAGGCGGCCATATACTGGCGCAGAAAAGCCGGGCCAAAACGACCGGTGGCCCAGGCCAGCAGGCGCGATTTAAAGGTCGGTTTTCTGGCTCCCAGGGCGATGTTTTTTTCGCGGATCAGGTTTTCCCAGGCATCCACGTGTTCGGCTTCAAGCCCGCCAAGTTCGCGGTAGAGTTTGCGGTCGCGTTCTTCCGAAACCGTTTTCTCGAGTATTTGGTACAAATAATGGGCGTCTACCTCCTCCTGCCAACATTTCCGCCACAGATCGAGGTCCTGGTTTTGCATAGATCGGCTTGATAATTTTGGAAAAACAGCCCGCAAGTTACTTCATTTTACCCAAACAGGTTCCGGCGGCACGGGTGTTGAAAACTTCCCGGCGTTCCCTTGTTCCTTTCTCCGGCAAACAATCGTACTTTTGTGAAGCATGAGCAATTTTATCGTTTCTGCCCGCAAATACCGTCCCCAGCGTTTTGAAGACGTAGTGGGTCAGCAACACGTAGCCGGTACGCTGAAGAATGCCCTGGCGACCGATCATGTGGCCCACGCTTTTCTGTTCACCGGACCACGGGGAGTGGGCAAAACGACCTGCGCGCGTATCCTCGCCCGCATCCTCAATTGCCAGAACCGGACGAAGGACTACGAAGCCTGCAATGAATGCGCCTCCTGTAAATCATTCAACGAGAACGCATCGTTCAACATTATCGAACTGGACGCTGCCTCGAACAACTCGGTCGAGCACATCCGCGCGCTCACCGAACAGGTCCGCTTCCAGCCGCAGCAGGGCAAATACAAGGTGTTTATCATCGATGAGGTGCACATGCTTTCGCAAGCGGCATTCAATGCTTTTCTGAAAACGCTGGAGGAGCCGCCGCCCTACGCCATTTTTATCCTCGCCACTACCGAAAAGCACAAGATCATACCCACGATCCTGTCGCGGTGCCAGGTGTTCGATTTTCGCCGGATCACGGTGGGCGATATGGTGCTGCACCTGAAAAACATCTGCCTGAAAGAGCAAATCGAAGCGGAAGACGATGCCCTGCACATCATCGCGCAGAAAGCCGACGGCGCCCTGCGCGACGCCCTGTCCATTTTCGATCGTATCACGAGTTTTTCCGGGAAAAAAATAACCTACGACGACGTCATCGAGAACCTCAACGTGCTCGATTACGACTATTATTTTCAGATCACCGATGCCTTGCTCGCTGAAGATGCGCCGGCGATTCTCAACCTTTTCGACCAGATATCGCGCAAAGGTTTTGAGCCAGATGTGTTTATCAACGGCCTTGCCGAACACCTGCGCAACATACTGGTCTGCAAGGATGCTGCCACCCTGGCTCTGCTCGAAGTAGGCGAGTCGCTTCGCGAACGCTACCGCAAACAGGCCGCTCTGGCGCCAGCCGCGTTCCTGCTCACAGCGCTCAATATTTGCAACGACTGTGATGTAAACTTCAAAATGGCACGGAACCGGCGCCTGCATGTGGAAATGGCGCTGTTGAAAATGTGCTACATCAACCGGGCCGTGAAGGCCGCGCAAACGGTTGCCCCTGAAAAAAAAACACCTGACGTGAACACGGTCGACAATCGACGGTCGACCGCTGACGGTAAAGAAAAAGAAACCACACCTCCGAGTCCCGACTCCCAACAGCCTGCACCCGGACCGGAATCCCCTGCACAGGGCAATGCGCTGCCCTTGAGCCGGTCGGAAATGATCGAACTGGCCTCCGGACTGCGCCAGGGACTGAAAAAAGCGGAAGCCATTCCGCTGCGCCTCGACGCCTACGAACAAGCTGTTGAAGTGGAAGAAGCCGAAAAGGCAGCGCTGGAGAGTCGACTGACCCTGGAGAATGCCCGACTGGAATGGAAGGCCTATGCCGAATCCGTAGATTCCAAACTGGTACGCCTGGCCCTTCTAGGCGCTGAATTGCGCCTGGAAGATAAAAAGATCGTAGCCGTCGTGGCAACCAATACCGATCGCAGTCACCTGCAAAGTGAATTGATGCGCTTGCTCGATACCCTGCGCAGCCGGCTGCACGACCCCCGGCTGAAAGTTCAGATCGAGATAGATGAGGCCCGGGCGCAGGCGCTCCTGCCGCAGGCGCCCAAACGCCCGCTCACCGCCAAGGAAAAACTGGATACCATGCGGGAGATAAATCCGGTAGTGACAGACCTCTTGCAGCGGTTCGACCTCCGGCTTGACGAATAATTTTCGGGAATGCCCCGTGCGTAACATTTCGAGCGGCTTCACCGGTGCAATTTTGTGCCAAAAGAAGCAAGAATATGCAACCACTTCCCGCTCAAAACGTTCTCCGTCCGATATTTGCATCCACTATGCAGCAAACACAAGCGTTCTGGCACCTGGAAAATATTGACGTGACGCATCTGCTCTGTCCCACCAAACTCGGGAGCAAGGACATTATGTCGCATCATATGCACCGGACCTTCAAAAAAGGGGAGTCGGTGTATGTGCCGGAAGACCTTTCCGATCGTATTTATTTTATCAATGAGGGCCGGATCAAGATTTCGGTGATGAATGATGAAGGAAAAGAGATCACAAAGGTGATCCTGGGACGGGGCGAGGTATTCGGCGAACTGACGCTGTTGGGAGAAGAGCGGCGGCGCGACTTTGCAACCGCGTTGGAAGATACTACTGCCTGTGTGGTTACGCTCGATGAACTGAGAGGCCTGATGCGGGAGCGTTCCGAACTCAACCTGTTCTTTATCAAGATGTTCGGGTCGCGCCAACTCGAAATGGAACGTCGCCTGGAGTCGCTGGTATTTCGCGACAGCCGCAGCCGTATCGTGGAGTTTTTGGTGCATCTGGCACAGACCAAAGGCCAGCGTGTGGGCTACGAATGGGTGGTGCGCAATTTCATTACCCACCAGGAAATCGCCAACCTGACCGCCACAAGCCGGCAAACGGTAACCACTACCCTGAACGACCTTCGGTTTAAAAAACTGCTGACTTTCAACCGTTCGCGTCTGCTGATCCGGGATATGGACAAACTGGCGGCGGAACTGCGCACGTAACGCCAATCTCTGACTGGCGCCTGGTAATAGTTGTAAACAATGGGGTGGTTGGATTTGCGCCGGCTGAAGCCGGCGGTACCCCGGGCGGTACCCCGGGTGGTATCTGGGCAGTACACTGGCAACCGTATGAAAGATAATTTTTCCACACAAGCCTCCTCTTATGCCCGGTTTCGGCCGGGCTACCCGGCCCAATTGTTTGATTTTCTCTACGATCTGTGCCGGGATTTTAATGCTGCCTGGGATTGCGCTACGGGCAACGGGCAGATTGCAGGTGTACTCGCGGAACGCTTTGAAACAGTTGAGGCCACCGATATCAGCGAAAAACAGGTAGCGCAGGCGGTTCAAAAGAACAATATCCGCTATAGCATTGAGGCTGCAGAAACACCTTCGTTTCCGGATGCGCATTTCGACCTCGTTACCGTGGGGCAATCGGCCCACTGGTTCGATTTTGATCGATTCTACCCGCAGGCAATTCGGGTGTTAAAACCAGGCGGTATCCTGGCACTTGTCGGTTATAACCTGTTGCAGGTCGACGGCCCGGTAGATGTTTTGATCAAAGATTTGTATTCCAATACGTTGGGTTTGTACTGGGATGTCGAACGCAAGCATGTGGATGCCGCATATGCCAGTATTCCATTTCCGTTTTCCGAAATTCCGTTGCCTGAAATGCAGATGGAATACGAATGGACTGTCGAACACCTGCTGGGTTATCTCCAAACATGGTCGGCGCTGCAACACTACATCAGAAAAAACGGTGATTCGCCGCTACAGCCGGCGTTCCTCGACGCTCTGAAGACCGCCTGGCCGGAAGCCGAGGTCAAGACGGTGAAATTCCCCATATTTGGGCGGATTACCCGAAAGGCCCTTTGATCTACCGTATACATCCATGCCAGAGCCGTTAAAGAACATTTTCTCCCCTGCACTGCTTGAACCTTTTGCCGCCGGAGTCTCGGCCGTCTGGGCAAAATTTCCGGAACAGGAATTTTTACAACGGGTATTCCATGCCGAATGGAACTCGCTTGAACTCAAACAGCGCATTCGGCACATCAGCCAGGTTTTGCGCAGCGTTTTGCCTCCCGAATACCCTGAGGCGCTGGAGGTCGTGACCCGTGTTGCGAGCCGTTATATTGACCTGCACGGTGAAAAACTCACCTTTGAATATATCTTTTTGCCCGATTTTGTCGAATGCCACGGCGTCGACTATCCGGAACATTCCATCGCCGCGCTCGAAACGATCACCCGCTGGAGCAGTGCAGAATTTGCGGTCCGGCCCTTTTTGATCCGTTATCCCGAACGCATGTATACCCGGATGCTGGAATGGTCGCAGCATGAAAGTCCCATGGTGCGCCGGTTGAGCAGTGAAGGCATCCGCCCGCGGCTACCCTGGGGCATGGGTGTGCCGGCGCTCAAACGCGATCCGTCGCCCATACTGCCCATACTCGAAAACCTTAAGCACGACCCGGCCGAAACGGTGCGCCGCTCTGTTGCCAACAACCTGAACGATATTGCCAAGGATCACCCCGGCCTGGTGCTCGAAATTGCAGGGCGCTGGCTGGGACATTCGGCGGAAACGGACTGGATCGTGCGCCATGCCTGCCGGGGCTTGTTAAAAAAGGGCAATGCAGCGGCGCTGTCGTATTTTGGGTTTCAGCAAGGCGTAAAAGGTATCGATGTTTCGGATCTGGCATGTACAAAACAAGTGCACGTCGGAGGTCGCCTCGATTTTTCATTTTCCATTACCAATACTTCCGGTAATGCGGTGCAGGTTCGACTGGAATACGGTATTGACTACCAGACGCTTTCAGGGAAAACCTCCTCCAAAGTGTTCAAAATCAGGGAAATGGAGATGTCACCCGGGCAAAGGGAGCAAATCTCCCGATACCAGGGTTTTCAGGATTTTACCACCCGAAAACACTACCCCGGCGCACATCGGCTTCGGATATTGGTAAACGGTGTTTCACTCGCGGAGCGAACATTTACCGTCGTTTAAAAAGGGCGTTGCGTCAAAAGGCAGTGTGTTTTTTGTACATAAGGGTGTTTTTAGCCTCGTAAAATAAGGGAGCCATAATGCGCTTTGTTCATCCGAATGAATTGGAGAAACAAGCCTGCTTAGTGGTGGCACATGGATAACACCTTCCGGTTTCCCGCAGGAAACCGGAAGGTGTTATCCATGTGCCACCACTAGGGCCTTGATAAACACTTGTGTTGCGATTGCGCGAACATTGTTCCCCTAAAAAATCAAATTTTTTTTCCGGCATAACCCTTTGGTGTAATTTTACCGTCCACCGTCAACCGTCCACCGTCCACCGTGTATAAATTTCTAAAGCCCATACTTTTTACGCTCTCTCCGGAAACAGCCCATCGCGTCACCGTCTGGCTGCTTGATCTGGCTGCCGCCTTTCCGCCCACGAAATGGTTGCTTCGAACCCTGTATTGCCAGACGGGCAACCACAAGAGAGTGGTTATGGGGCTCGACTTCCCCAACCCGGTCGGACTGGCCGCCGGCTTTGACAAGGACGGACGACATATCGAAGGGCTGGCTTGTCTCGGATTCGGCTTTGTAGAAGTGGGTACAGTGACCCCGCAACCGCAGGATGGCAACCCGCAACCGCGTTTGTTTCGCCTGCCTGCCGATCACGCGCTCATCAACCGTATGGGATTCAACAATGAAGGTCTGGATGCGCTGGTCGGGCGGCTGAAGCGGATTCGGGAAAAAGGTGTTCCCGGCGGCGTTATCATCGGCGGCAACATCGGTAAAAACAAGATCACGCCGAATGAGGCAGCCGAAAGTGATTACCTGAAATGTTTCGAAGCACTGTTTCCCTGGGTAGATTATTTTGTGGTCAACGTCAGTTCGCCCAATACCCCGGGGCTGCGGGCCTTGCAGGAAAAAGAACCGCTTACCAGGCTGCTGTCGCAGTTGCAGGACAGAAACAAGGCGCAACAGACGCCCAAACCTATATTGCTGAAAATTGCTCCAGATCTGACAAATGATCAACTCGACGACATTGCCGACATTGTGAAGGCAACAGGACTGGCCGGGGTGATCGCCACCAATACCACCATTTCAAGGGAAGGACTACAAACGGACAGCCAGGAAATCGAGGCAATCGGTGCGGGCGGACTGAGTGGTGCGCCGGTCAGGTTGCGCGCCACCGCGGTCATTCGGTACCTGCGGGAAAAACTGGGCAGGGGCGCCGTCATCATCGGAGTAGGCGGTGTTGATTCGCCCGGGGCAGCAAAGGAAAAACTGGATGCGGGCGCCGATCTGGTACAGGTATATACCGGATTGGTTTATGAAGGCCCGGGACTGGTAAAGCGGATTGTGCAGCATATTTAACACATCCCGGCTATGGACGACTTTCTGAAGAACATCGGCAACATTTCCCAACTTTCAGAAGAAAGCCTGCATGCATTTTTGGAACAGTGGAAGCCGCTTTCCCTGCCCAAGGGCCATCTGCTGGTCCGGGAAGGCGCTATATCCCGATATTTTTATTACCTCCAGCGGGGGGCCGTGCGCATTTTTTACCATAAAAACGACAGGGAGATTACCGAGTATCTTACCCTCGACAATTCATATTTCCTGTCGATCATGAGTTTTTTTCAGCAAGCGCCCAGCCGCCTCGTCATCCAGTTGCTGGAACCTTCCGAATTGCTTGCCATCCACCACGACGATCTTATGCGCCTTTGCGACCGATTTCATGATGTGGAAAGGCTGTTTCGGCTGATGTTGACCCAATCGCTGATTATTTCCCAGTTGCGCGTCGACTCGTTGCAGTTTGAATCAGCCGAGCAGCGCTACAAGAACCTGCTGGACCACCAGCCTGATATTCTGCAGCGGGTACCATTGGCATATATTGCCTCTTACCTGGGTATCACGCAGGAGACGCTTAGCCGGATCAGGGCAGGAAGCAGATTGTAATGGCGCCATGTTTTGAGGTGGCAACGCCCCCGGGCAGGGTACGGATACACAGGTTCAGGTTCCAGACCGGGTTTTGGTATTCATAAAAGCGAGCAGATAAACAGCCGTGATCACTGCGATACCGGCACTCAGGATAAAAACTGCGGGGGCTCCAAACGTGTACCAGATCAAGCCGGCCAAACTGCTGGCCAGAAAAGCGCAAACACTCTGAAAGGCCGTAAAGGTACCGATGGCGGTAGCGGTGTTTTCTTTTTCACAAATATTGCTGATCCAGGCTTTGGCTATACCTTCGGTAGCGGCCGCATAGATGCCGTAGAGAAAAAAAAGCGCGAAGATGATCGCCGGCCCGGCAGTACAGGCCATACCTGCATATACCAGGGCAAACACTATTAAACCTCCTGAAAATACTTTCTTCATGCCAACCCTGTCGGCCAGAATACCCAATGGATAGGCGGCAGCGGCAAACACCAGGTTGTAAAAAATATATACACCAATAACTGCCGTGTCATTCATGCCGCTTTCTTTTGCCCGGAGCAACAGGAACATGTCGGAACTGTTGAACAGGGCAAACAACAGGAGTGCAGCGGCAAGCCGCCGGTATTCCGGCCTGCTTATTTTCCAGTACCGGAAAAAGTCGAGCAAACCCGGTCGGGGTTTGTGCTGTACCGGCAGCGCTTTTTTTTCCCGGATGAGGATGGTGCAAAAAACGGCCAGCATACCCGGCAAAAAGGCCAGCATAAACAGCGTTTTGTAGTCTTCCGGGTATGCCTGCAAATACAGCAGGGCCAGGCACGGACCGAGCACGGCGCCGGTGGTATCCATCGAACGGTGAAAGCCGAATACCCTGCCTTTTGAAGCGGCTACGGTTTCGCCGGACAAGAGGGCGTCGCGTGCGCCGGTGCGCACACCCTTGCCCAGCCGGTCGAGCGTGCGCGCGAGGAATATCCAAAGCGGATACACCATCAATGCCATCATTGGCTTGGAAATGGCGCTCAGACTGTATCCAACCTGAACGAAAGGCAGGCGCTTACCCGCCTTGTCGCTCCAGTTGCCAAAATACCCCTTGCTCAGTCCTGCCACCGTTTCGGCAATGCCTTCCAGCACCCCGATCAGTACGATGGAGAACCCGATGCTCTTCAGATAGACAGGCATAATCGGGTACAGCATCTCGCTGGCCATGTCGGTAAACAGACTGACGAGCGAAATGATCCAGATATTGCGGGTAATGGCCTTCATCGATGCGGCAGCAATATCCGCATAAACCGGAGTTCAGCCAAATGACCGAGCGTACTTCCCCGGGTGTTTTAATATCCTGAAAGGGATCGTCTTTATTCCCGGTTTAGCCACCATCCAAGCCAGGCGCCTATCAGCCCCCACTGCACTACTGTGTCGATAATGTACCCAATCGTATTGGTCTCGAACCAGATACTGTTGAGGTATGGAATGGTCAGGTAGCCCATCGCGCCTACTGCCAATGAGGCGAGCAGGGTGGTATTAAAATTCAGGTTGGTAATTTTCAGGAGCAACCATACCAGCAGAAACACGGCCACCACATCGACGACAAAACCGCGAAACATGTTCATACCCATATTCATGCTCATGGCCTTGTGGTAGCTGATCGTAGCCCAGGGCTTGCCAAGGCTGCTTTCCATAAAGGCCTGTTCTTCCTGTGATGTGCTGCCGGTCGGAGCCTGGGGGATGAAATAAGCGCCTTCTTCAAGGTTTTGCTGTACCAGGCACTCCATGATCTTGTCCTGACTAGCCGTGTATTGAAACTCGGCGCCGTGAATGTTGAGAATGCTCCAGGAGAGGAATTGCCAGATAAAGATGATGAGGCCGCCAACGAGGCTTGCAATGAGTTGCTTTTTCATAATAGGTGCTTTCGTTTTTAATTGATGCGATGAAAATAGTTAATAAGGCGGGATAAAAATAAACAAAAAATTTTAATCGCATATCGAAAGACCAAAAAAATCTACAAAAGGCAAGTTTTTTCAGGGCATTGACAAAGGGCGCAGATGTTGTACCTGATAAGGTGTAGGCTTTAAAAACATTATGTAGTGTAAATACGCCAGTAGATCACAGTATCGGTTTCTTCATACTGCCTGAAATTGTTTTTTACCAGCACAGTTGAGGAGGCGGCATTGTCCTTGTTGGTTCCGGCGCGTATCGATTTTACGCCGGGTTGCGTTTTGGCCCATTCTATCATGCCGCCGACAGCCTCCGTCATAAACCCCCTGTTCTGAAAGGCGTCGTAGGTGCCGTACCCGATCTCTATCTCCCCGGCGGCATCCGGCTCGCCGAAAAAGCACAGGTCGCCGACCATTTTCTGCTCTTCACGCCAGATCAGCGTCCAAAGGGTCGAGAACAGATAGTTTCTACCGGGGGCCGCAATATTGGGCAATATGGTTTGTTCAAGAGCCTCATGGAGTTCTTCCGATATTTCTCTCGAAGTTTCGTTGAGGTTTAGTTGTTGTTCCAGGCTGTTGTCGTTCAGGGCGTATTTCAAAACCTGATCGTAAGACAGCGGCATTAAAATGAGGCGAGGTGTTTCGATCATGGTCTGGCTTTTTGCCGGGCGAAAAAAATATTTTTAAGTTGCACGATTAATGATACATCTCCAGTAAAATGACCGGCATCCCGTGCTCCCCTTCCCAGATGCTCGCCAGATAAGCGTATTCATCCGGAAAGGTTTCGAGGTATATGCGATCCGGATTTTCGGCGAGATGCGGCTCCGCTTCTGTTTTCCAAAACTCAAAACAGTCCTGCAAAGCGATCCGCTTGAGGGGATCGCCGACATTGGCCACCACAAACTCAACGGGCCCCTGCCGGAGCATCTGCCGAATCGTTTCTTTATCCGGATACCCTTCCCGCCGGGAATGTAGTTCACGGTCAGTCACCTGGATGCCGGTCAGAGGGATTTGGGTTACTTTTTTAGCCATAACTCCGCTGCATAAATCGCGAAGATACGACATCGATCGCCCGGATAATCAAGCCTATTTCCTGGTTACCACCTTCAACGCCAACATGCGCCCGTCATCCGATTGCAGGTGCAGAAAATAAATGCCGGCGGGCAGGTCCACGGCGCTTACCGGGTACTGGTGGCTGCCCTGGCTCAGCCGTGCTCCCGATAAAAAAGAGCGCAGCAGTTGGCCTTCGGTATCGTAAAGACCAAGACTGATAACTGTGGCTTCCGAAAGATCAAAAGTGACCAGCGCATCGCCTGCGAAGGGATTTGGGGCGATGCGAAGGTTCCATTCCGGCATCAGGACGCTTTGGGTGCCGCTGACACCGTTCAGATTGGTGATCATGCGCACCCGTTTGCTGCCAAAATCCGAGACATACAGCGTATCGCCCGTGGCCGAGGGCCGGATGCCGTTGGGCTGGTTGAATTTGGCCACCGAAGCGTCGCCATCGGTAATGCCGGGTGTGGAGCCCAGCCATACGGTGTAACTGCCATTCAGGTCGATCTTGTAGATTTTGTGTGCATTCATGGCTGTCGCGTACAGGAAACCATTGGTATAGGCGAGAAATCCGATGTTCTGTCCCAGGGGTGGCTGGGTCAGGAACGTTACCGGACCGCCGGGCGCCTTTTTGAATATTTTCCGGTCGTTGAAATTGGCGATATAGAGGTTGAGCGAATCGTCGTAACACAACCCCACCGGTCCGTTGAACTGCGGATGGGTAAGATAGTCTGTAAGCGTGCCGTCGGGTGCGAGTTTCCATATTTTGTGTGTGGTATAGCTCGTTACCAGCATGGTGTCGCTGCCCGGCATCCGGATAATACCGGAAGGGCCTGCCAATGATGCGACAAGCACTTGCTTGCTGCCGTCGGAGAAAACCTTGTAGAGTTTGTTGCCCGTATTATCGGCCAGTACGATCGTGCCGTCGTCGTTGAAGGCCATGCCGTTAGGACTGCCCAGTCCGCTGGTAAAAGCGGTTTCCACCCCGTCGGGTGTGCGCTTGAACACTGTCGATCCGGTATAATTAGAGCCATACAAATTGCCTGCGGCATCAAAAATGATGTCGTCGTCGATTTTGGAAGCACTGGTGGTGATCGTAGTGACGGTTTGTGCAGGGAGGAGGGATGCGATGCCGAGCCAGCCGGCCAGCAGGGCGGTAGTGATGTGTTTCATGCCTTAATTTTGTAGTGGTGAAAAAATCAGCGACAAAAGAAGGCGCGTGCCGGCGGCGGGTCGACCTGCTTTGCAAAGTGGGTCGAAATTTAATGCCGCTTTTCAATAATGCCTGTCATTTCGCAACACCTGCAAACCCTTTCACAAAACTAATCATGCGTCGATCTGTCCATCCGCGCCACCCTGAATCCCACGCTGCCGTCCCGAAAATCGGTAAAACGGCTCGTGCGGTTGGCGATGCGGCAGTGCTTGCCGCTGTTGTTCCAGGAGCCGCCGCGCAGCACGCGCGTTTCGCCGGCAAACGGGCCGGCCGGATTGACGGCATCCTGCGTTTGTGCGTAATAATTTTTGTCGTACCAGTCATGGCACCACTCCCATACATTGCCTGAAAGGTCGTAAAGGCCGAGCAAATTGGCCTTTTTCTGTGCAACGGGGTGAACGCGGCGCATGGCATTACCGGAATACCACCCCAATGCACCGAGACTACCGGCTCCGGCGTAAACACTTTTTCTGGTGGAAATACCCGATGCGGCGGCATATTCCCATTCCGCCTCGGTAGGCAGGCGAAAACCGTTGGCCATCAGGTCCCCCGCGACGGAATCGGGGAAAAACCTGTATACCCGTTCCAGACCGGCCATATCGCTGAGCCAGTTGCAATAGTGGGCGGCGTCGTACCAACTGACGTGCAGCACCGGGCAGTCGTAATCCTGTCGGGGCCGCAAATGCCCGGTTTCGGTATGCCGCCAGTTGAGGCCGTCCATTTTATGCCAGCCGAGACTATCCCAGATATAACTGCCATCGCCGAGTTCTGCATCGGTTTGGTAGCCGGTGCTATCGATAAATGCCTCGAACTGGGCTGTCGTAACCTCTGTTTTGGCCATGAAAAAACGATTGACTTCTACCCGGTGCAGCGGTGTTTCATCGGTATCTCCCTGCGCAAATCCCATTATAAATGTACCGCCTTGCAGTGCGACCATTTCCGGCTGGGCAGCAATAGTCCGGAACAGCAGCAGGAGAGACAACAACGGCAGGACAATTTTTTTCATGTTTCATGCAAAAGTAGCGAAGCCGTTATGGAACACGACAGCCCGTTTTTTACCTTTCCGCTGATTTTACGTTCAACATAACTGATATGCGCCTCCCGTACAAGTATTTTTTGTGCCTGCTCCTGCCACTGACCATCTTATTTTCCCGTTGCGCTCAACAGAGTGATATCCCCCCGCGTATCCTGATCTTTTCCAAAACGGAAGGATACCGCCATGCCTGCATCCCGGTGGCGACGGCTGCCTTGCGTAAATTGTGCGTCGATAACGGCATTGCCGTGGACACCACGGAGGATGCCGAAGATTTTAACGAAAAAAACCTGCGCCGCTACAACACCGTTATTTTCCTGTGCACAACAGGCGATATTTTCAACCCTGAGCAAGAGACCGCTTTCGAACGCTACATCCAGGCCGGAGGCGGATATGTGGGCATCCATTCGGCCACCGATACGGAATACGGCTGGAGCTGGTACGGCGGATTGGCGGGCGGTTACTTTACCAGCCATCCCGAGATACAACCGGCGACACTAGTCGTAAAAAACCACGACCACCCCGCTACCAAACACCTGGGCGATGTCTGGCAACGTACCGACGAGTGGTATAATTTCAAGAATCTGAACCCGCACACGAATGTGTTGCTGAGCATCGATGAAAGCAGCTATAAAGGGGGCGCCAACGGCGCCAACCATCCCATGTCGTGGTACCACGAGTACGACGGCGGTCGGGCATTTTATACTGCTTTGGGCCATACGCCGGAGAGTTACA
Organism: uncultured Bacteroidota bacterium; assembly: GCA_937861115.1. Lineage (GTDB taxonomy): Bacteria > Bacteroidota > Bacteroidia > Chitinophagales > Saprospiraceae > M3007. The sequence continues at coordinate 13,393 of CALMBD010000027.1, forward strand.
GCGAACCCGCATTTCTGCAGCACGTGCTTGGCGGCATCAGGTATGCTGTCGGTAAAAAAAAACGCCTTGATTATCGTGCCTGCCGCACCCCGGAGCAACCTGACCCGACCCGTTTTGTAAAAACCGTACTGGCCAGCGATCTCACCGAGCCCATGCAATTCGGCATGTTGCCCGACGGCAAGATCATCCTTATCGAGCGGCGCGGCGCCATAAAATTATTTGAACCGGAAACCGGGCTAATCAATATTGCATACAAACTGCCCGTTTACTCCGAGGAAGAAGACGGCCTGATGGGGCTTGCCATCGACCCGAACTGGGAGCAAAACCACTGGATATACCTGTACTATTCGCCTGCGGGCGACGAGTCGGTCAACCAACTCTCGCGTTTTGTTTTTGAAAATGGCACACTCGACCGTGCTTCGGAGCAAATACTGCTGAAAATAGGCGTCCAGCGACTGGAATGTTGCCATACGGGCGGCTGCCTGCGTTATGCCGACGACGGCTATCTCTACCTCAGCACCGGCGACAACACCAATCCATTCGATTCGGAGGGCTATGCCCCCATCGACGAGCGATCGGGCCGCTTTCCATGGGACGCACAGAAATCCTCCTCCAACACCAATGACCTAAGGGGCAAAATCCTGCGGATCAAACCCCTGCCGGATGGATCATACGTTTGCCCCGCCGGCAACCTTTTTACGGATAAGGACATACATACCGGCCCCATGGGCGCCGCTGCCGCGGAAACGAATGCCCTTTCGAAAGGTCGCCCCGAAATCTACGTCATGGGCTGCCGCAACCCTTTCCGGATTTCTGTAGATACCCGGCGCAATCTGCTCTTTTGGGGCGAGGTGGGTCCCGATGCCGGCGAACCCGACAGCACCCGCGGCCCTGCCGGCCACGATGAGGTAAACCGTGCCCGCGCAGCAGGTTTCTTCGGCTGGCCGTATTTCGTGGGCGACAACAAACCCTACCGGGATTTTGACTTTGCCCGGAGGAAACCGGGCGCCGCATTTGATCCCCGGCACCCCGTCAATGACAGCCCGAACAATACCGGTGCCCGCGATCTCCCGCCTGCACAACCAGCCTTTATCTGGTATCCCTATGGCAACTCTCCCGATTTTCCGCTGGTCGGAAAAGGCGGCCGCAACGCCATGGCCGGACCGGTGTACTACAACGACCAATACCCCGCCGAAACGCGCTTTCCCGATTACTACAACGGCAAACTCATCACCTACGACTGGATGCGCAACTGGATGATGGCCGTGACTGTAGATTCGATGGGCAATTTTGCCCGCATGGAGCAACTTGGCGACAGCGTACAACTGTCGCGGCCCATGGATATGTTCGTGGATAAAAATGGTTCGCTCTGGGTACTCGAATACGGGACGCAGTGGTTTTCCTCAAACCCCGATGCACGGTTGAGCCGGATTGACTATGTGCGCGGCAACCGCCCGCCCGTACCGGTCTTGCAGGCCGATAAAACGGCAGGCGCAGCGCCGTGTACGGTTGTTTTTTCCGTTGCCGGAACACGCGACTACGACAATGACCGGCTCGACCTGGCGCTCGACTTCGGCGACGGCTCGCAGCCCTGGACGGTAGACGGTGGACGGTGGACGGTAGACGGTAGACGGTGGACGGTGGACGGTGGACGGTGGACGGTGGACGGAAAGCAGGACACAGGAGGTGTTTCAGAGGATCAAGGGAGTATGGCATCTGTGCGGCCGGCACACCGCAACCCGTCGACCGTCCACCGTCCACCGTCCACCGTTTCACACATATTTGAAAAACCGGGTACCTATACGGTGAGCCTGAAGGTGACCGATTCGTCGGGAAAATCCAAAACTGTGAAACAAAAGATCGACGTGGGCAATGAGCCGCCCCTGGTGCGTTGGGATTTCAACGGCAAAAACCGCAGTTTTTATGAGCCCGGAGCCATGCTGCAGTACAGCGTTTTGGTTGAAGACAGAGAGGACGGTTCCATTAAAAACGGAGGCATACCCCCTGAACTCGTGGCCACCACCATCGATTACCTCGAAACAGGCTTCGACATCACGAGCATCGCCCAGGGACACCAATCGGCGAAGCAGCAGACGGAGTACGCCAAGGGAAAAACACTGATCGATCGATCGGATTGCAAGACCTGTCATGCCGTGGACCGGCAGATCAACGGCCCTTCGTTCGAAGCGGTCGCCGAACGCTATCGGAAAGATGAGTTTGCCGTGCGCAACCTTTCCAAAAAGGTGATCAAGGGCGGCGCAGGTAACTGGGGGCAAGTGGTGATGAGCGCGCACCCACAGGTATCTGAGGAGGATGCCGGAGAAATGGTGCGCTGGATACTGACGCTGGGCGCGCCGGCCAAGGTCAAGCAGGCATTTCCGGTATCGGGAGCATACGCGCTTGTGCTGCCGCCCTCCAAAGAGAAAGGCAAAAAGCCCAAACCCGGCACTTTTATTTTCAAGGCAACCTACCGCGACCGGGGCAGCAACAGCCAGATGCCCATCGAGGAGACGGAGACCATCGCCCTGCGCGCAGCCTTTCAGCAGGCGGAGCAGGCCGACAGCATGTCGAAGCGCATTACAACCTACCGCCCTTACAATGGCGATACGGTATTGCTGGTCGACCTGACCCATAACAGTTTTTTTGTATTTAAACACGCCGATATTACAGGCATCTATTCCGTTGCGGTGGGAATATGCTCCGGCGATGGCCGGCGGCAGTTCAGCGGCGGCAGGCTGGAATTGCACCTCGACAGTCCGGCAGGGCCGCTGGCCGGCAGTGTCGATGTTCCCGCTCCAGACAAGCCGGGAAAAATGGCAGTACAGGAACTTGTTTTACCGTTACAAATAAAAAGCGACGGTCGGTTCCACGACCTCTATTTCGTCGTAAAGAATGAAAAAAGCCCTTCACAGGAGGTTGCAGCCATAGATTGGCTGCGTTTCAACATTTGAACAGGTTTTGTCATTCAGGCGACAGGAGTGGATTACCCATATTATGTTACATGGCAAATTGTCAACATGGTTTAGTTTTTGAATAATCAATTCCCGACCTCCCAACGTCTTCGGACGAACTTGAAATTCAAAACCGGTAGTGAGAAAACAAACGCTGCCCAAAGTCTGCCAATATGCGTAACAATTTACGGGTTAATGCCTACCTGTGTGTCCTGATCATCTTTTTGTTTCAGCAGTGCTCCCCCGGAAAAAAAAGCGGGCCCACCCATTTTTCTTTTAAAAAGACCGTTGTGGCCGAAGCGCTCAACGAACCGATGCAGATCGCCGAACTGCCCGACGGCAAAATCATGCTCATCGAGCGCCGCGGGACGATCAAACTTTTTGACCCTGCCACCGGGCTGATCAATATCGCCCACGAGTTGCCGGTCATTTCTGAAAATGAAGACGGGCTGATGGGCCTCGCCGTCGATCCGAACTGGCAACAGAACCACTGGATTTACCTGTACTATTCGCCCGTCGGTACGGAAACGGTCAACCAGATATCGCGATTCGTATTTGAAAATGGCAGCCTCGACCGCGCTTCGGAAAAGGTATTGCTCAAAATTCCCGTTCAGCGCGAGGAATGTTGCCACTCCGCAGGCTGTCTGCGCTACGGCGAAGACGGATACCTGTACCTCAGTACCGGCGACAATACCAACCCGACCGACGACTATGCCACGGTCGACGAGCGCCCGGGTCGCGGCCCCTGGGATGCCCAGAAATCGTCGTCGAATACCATGGACCTGCGCGGAAAAATTCTGCGGATCAGGCCGATGGAAGACGGAACGTATGTGTGTCCTGCCGGGAACCTGTTTACGGATAAGGATATCCCCGTCAACACGCCTTCCCTCGACTCCGTGGCAGGCATGACGGGCCGGCCGGAGATTTACATCATGGGCTGCCGCAACCCCTTCCGCATCACCATCGATGCCCGCCGAAACTTCCTGTTTTGGGGCGAATCGGGCCCCGATGCCTCGGAGCCCGACACCGCCCGCGGGCCGGCCGGCTACGACGAACTGAACTGCGCGCGCGCTGCGGGTTTCTACGGATGGCCTTATTTCCTTGGCGACAACAAGGCTTACCGCGATTTCGATTTCGCCACGAATAAATCAGGCCCCAAATTCGACCCCGCACATCCGTACAACGACAGCCCCAACAATACCGGCGCGCGCGACCTGCCTCCTGCACAACCCGCCATCGTCTGGTATCCTTATGGCCCCTCGCCCGAATTTCCATTGCTCGGCGACGATGCGCGCAACGCCATGGCCGGACCGGTGTATTACAGCGACCGGTATCCCGAAGACACCCGGTTGCCGGATTATTACAACGGCAAACTTATTTTTTACGACTGGGAGCGCAACTGGATGATGGCCGTGACCGTGGATTCGCTGGGCAAACTTGTCAATATGGAACCGTTTGCGGAAGAGATCAAAATGCTGCACACCATTGATATGCTGATCGACCGGAACGGCACGCTATGGATCGTGGAATACGGCTTGCAGCGTTACACCGGCAATCCCGACGCCCGCCTAAGCCGCATAGACTGTATTCGCGGCAACCGCCCACCGGTACCCGATCTGCAGGCAGACAAAACCATGGGCGCAGCACCGCTGGCCACCGTTTTCTCGGCAGCCGGTTCGCGCGACCCCGAAGAGGAGCAGATGGCGTACGAGATCGATTTCGGCGACGGCAGCCCCAAATGGACCTTCGACAAGAAATCCGCGCAGGGTGTTTCCCTGGATAACATTCCCCACGTATTTGAAAAACCCGGCACCTACAACGTCATGCTGCTGGTGAGCGATGCCTCGGGACTAAAAGACTCCGTCGGACTCGAAATCAACGTCGGCAATGAACCCCCTGTGGTGTACTGGGACCTCGGCGGCCGCAACCGCAGTTTTTACCAGCCGGGCGATGTGCTGAACTATAAAGTCGTGGTCGAAGACCGGGAAGACGGTTCGCTGGCCGACGGCGCCATTACCCCCGATTCCGTGTCGACCACGATCGATTACCTGGAAACGGGTTTTGACATCAACAGCATCATCAAAAAATGGCACAATGAAACACAGGAAACGGAATACGCCAAAGGCAAAACGCTGATCGACCGTTCCGACTGCAAAACCTGCCACGCTGTCGACCACCAGGTGGTCGGGCCTGCCTTCCAGGCTGTCGCCGACCGCTACCGAAAGGAGGAATCGGCCGTGCGCATACTCTCCCAGCGGATCATTAAAGGCAGCGGCGGCAACTGGGGTCAGATGTCGATGACCGCACATACGCAGATATCAGAGGAGGACGCCAGTGAAATGGTGCGCTGGGTGCTCTCGCTCGGTGCACCGGCCAAGCCGAAACAGTCGCTGCCCGTATCGGGAAGTTATGCCTTGAAAGGGCAGGGCGGCAAAGGCAAAGGCGCCGGAACCTATATTCTCAAAACACGTTACCGCGACAAGGGCAGCGACAGCCAAAAGCCGCTGGAGCAAGGCGAAACCATAGCCTTGCGGCCCGCGCTCCAGCAGGCGGAACAGGCAGACAGCATTTCAAAAGGCATCGTCCTGTACCGGCCCGGCAATGGTGACAAAACCGTGTTGAATGAATTGCGGAACAACAGTTTTTTTGTGTTCCGGCACAGCGACCTGACAGGGATCGGATCTGTGGTGGTCGGTATCGGTTCGGGCGACAAGTTCTTTCAATACAGCGGCGGACGGATAGAACTCCGGCTGGACGGGCCCGACGGCGCGCTTGCCGGCCAGGTGGAAGTGCCTGCGCTCAACGACCCGCAGCAGATGAAGTTCACGGAGTTGGTGATTCCCGTGGCGGAAAGCACCGGCAAGGGTTTTCACGACCTTTATTTTGTGATCAAAAACGACAAGAACCTTGCGCTGCCGGTGGTCGCCGTGGATTGGGTGCGTTTTAACCTGACCGCACGACCCGTACAGTAAGCAACTATTTGATTTCCGGAAGTTCCAGTCGTTTGCGCAAAGCCGCGGCAAACTGCTTCATCTTTGTTATCGCCGATGCCGCCATGTCGGGGAAAAGATCGGGATTGCGTTCGAGGCGGGCAACGGGCAGCGTGTAATAGGTTGATTTGCCGGCGGCCGACTTGTGGATATAGCACCAGACGGGGATCATGCCGCTTTGCCCGATACTGATCTTTGGGGAACCCCGTTGTTTCAGCAGATCCACCTGGAACATTATCCCTCCGTCGGTATTGGGTTTCCGCTGGTTGGAGATAAAGTTGCCGAGCGAGTACACGACGAGGGCTTCCTTGTAGGAACCGTCGGCCATTTCGACGCGCTCCATACGGATCGGCTGTACGACGTGCGGGTGCGAACCGATCACCATATCGGCGCCTTCCCGGATCATCAGCCGGGCCAGGTTGCGCTGTTCGGCATTTTCCTTTAACTGGTATTCGAGCCCCCAGTGCATGACCACGATGATGTAATGCGGCTTGCGCGCCCGCGCCTCTGCCAGGTCTTTTTTGATCTGCACCGTATCGATCAGGTTGACCACCGTAGGCGCCGTGGTCGGCATCCCGTTGGTGCCGTAGGTATAATTGAGCAGTGCGAGTTTGAAATTGTTCTTGTACAGCATCAGCGGGTAGGTAATGCTCCGCTCCTCAAGACTTTTGAACGTGCCGGTATGCTGAATGCCCAGTTCGTTCAGCGTATTGATGGTATTGATCACGCCGGGAGCCCGGCTGTCGTTGGAGTGGTTGTTGGCCGTGACGAGAATATCAAATCCCGCGTCTTTTACGGCTTTTGCCAGTTCGTCGGGACTCCGGAACATGGGGTATCCGGTATAGGGCGGTTTGCCCGGCAGGGTAAGTTCGAGGTTGGCGATGGCCAGGTCAGCGCGGTCGATGACGGGCTTTACGTATTTGAAACAGGCCGAATAGTCGTATTTTTTATTGGGTATGACCTCGGCGCTTTTGATTTGCGGTTCGTGGCCCATGATGTCGCCGGCGAAAATGAGCCGCAGGGTATCTGTCTGGGCAGAAAGCCGGAAGGGTTGGAAAAACAACCCCATGAAAAGTATTCCGGCAGCAAGCAAATGCCCGGCCCCCCTCCATGAATGACGCAATGGCGAATGACAAATTACGAATGACACAATGATGCGATAACGATCCTCTACCTGTTGCATAACGTTATTTTTTGCAAAGAAACAGCAAACTTCCCCAACTTTGAACCTTCAACCCGGAACTTGATATGACAAAAGGCTTTATACAACTACTGTTGCTGGTCGCTGCTTTTCTTGTCGGCGGCTGGTTGAGTTACCAGTATTTTGTTTCCAAATCAAAACCCGTCGAGGACTCGACCGTGCTGCTCGAGAAAATCCAGGCAGTCACCAAACTCATCACCGTTGAAGGTCAGTTTTCCGAGATATACAATTACAGCGAGTACCAGGGGTATTTTTCACTGTTCTGGGATAAAAAAGTCCTCGTGCGGGTGCGCGCCACCGTATCGGCCGGCTACGACCTTAACCTGTTGCAGATGGAAGCGGATCCGGCGACCAAAACGATCCGGATGAGTGCGCTGCCCAAGCCAGAGATACTCAGTATCGACCACACGCTGGATTATTACGATATTTCGGAGGGCCTCTTTGCATCGTTCACACCGGAAGATTATACGCGCATCAACCAGCGCGCCAAGGACCTCATTCGCGACCAGGCACTCAAAAGCAACCTGATGCCTGCTGCAGAAGAGCAGGCCGGGAAGATGCTCGACCTGATCCGGTTCATGGTGGAAAGCGCCGGATGGCGACTTGAAATAACCGGCAACACACCCGGTATGGGTCAATAATGCTTTTAAATGACACTTTTGAACAGGAGCAAGGCGTTCTTGACAAAGATTATCTACTTTTGAAGCTCTTTTTTAAAACTGATCATGATGGCCATGAAACACCTTTTTTCGCTTTTATTTTTCCTGGCAACAGGTATTGCCGCCCTTTCAGCCCAAAGTGCGGAAGCCAAGCCCCCATCCGGGAACGCGGCCGGCACCGACGAGGCAGTAGCGCGTGAAGCCACTGAAAAACTCGTGGACAAATACACGCTCGATGCCGATCAGGCCAAGGAGATGTACACGATCCAGCAGCGCAAACTGCGCAATATGGCCGGTTTGGAATCGCTGCAAACCAGCAACCGCAGCCTTTACCTCGCCAAACTGGAGAGCCTGCAAAAAGGTACGCTGAACAGCATACGCCGCATCCTGCACACCAAGGAGCAGGTGGAATTGTACCAGCAAACACAGCATGACATCCGGACCAAGCGCTCCGATAAACGCCGGGAATTAGCCCAGCAGAAGTTGCCTAAAGACGATATTCAGGCAGCTGTACTCGATATCTACGAAGAATAACAACATTCCAAAGCATACCCTTACTTTGTGCCGGTTGTTTGCATCTTTTAAACTATCCTCCTGACAGGTCATGCTCATTTTCGCCGTCCGGCTTATACTGGAAGAAAACGGTAAAATGCTTTTTCTCCGGCAAACCAAAAAGAACGGAGGACGCTTTTCGCTCATCGGCGGAAATGTAGAAGAACACGAATTCGCCCGCGAAGCCCTGGCCAGAGAGGCCAAGGAAGAGGCCGGCATCCATGTGGAGCCCGACGACCTGAGCCTTGTACACGTACTGCACCGGCACAAACTGAAAAAGGACGAGACCCTGATTGTCCTGTATTTTAAAGCAGCCCGCTTTCACGGCGAACCGGAATCCCTGGAGCCTAAAAAATTCAAGGACGTAGCCTGGCTGCCCGTCAGCAACCTGCCCGGAGAGGTGTCCAAACCTACCTTGCACGTTTTGCGCTGTATCCGCGACAATACCATCTATTCCGAGTTTCCGGCACGCAGCAAAGTCCTCGCATTCTGGGAGCAGTTCGGCAACAAGTGGGCGGGATTTTCGGATTTCTAATTTGTGTTGACCGGGTACCGGCTGGGTACCGACGGCTGGGTACCGACGGCTAGGTACCGACGGCTTTAGCCGTCGAACAACAGAACTCCATGAATGAATACCTCGGTAATACAACGGCTAAAGCCGTCGGTACCCAGCCCTCAATACCGATTAAAATCCATACCCATCGGCACTAATTTTCATATGTTAAAAAAGACGCGCTGCCGACACTTTTAAGATAATGGATTGGCAATTCCCTGTCCATTTGCATACATTTGTTGCATTCAGTTTAATCCATTGCCAAACAGTTCCGATTTAATGACTGCAATATTCCGTTATCCCATGGACAGGTTTGCTCTTCCGAATTTGGCGTTTTTGACGCCAGTCCTGTGCGATTTTACCGCTGCACCCTTCTCAGTACGCTATATACGGCGAAAGACCTGACCCGGCATTTCCATGCCGGATAACTGCGTCTGCATCAATTGCGATGCGTGGAACAGGTTTTCCATTGCTCAAAAAACATAGCCAAAACAAACACCCCTTTTAACCGCATCCCCACGGTTCAGATGTCTTATGCTTCATAGGCGAGAACCCCGGTTGCGAAACGTCGCAGCCGGGTTTTTTTTTGTGGGTAGGTCGGTTTGTGGAATAGTGCTGATCTATATACATAGTAGAGCGTGCATCATAAGTCGTTTTGCCTTTTATCGATCCAACTACAGTTCTATACCTAGTGGTGGCACATGGATAAGGCTTGCCGGTTTTCTGCAGAAAACCGGCAAGCCTTATCCATGTGCCACCACTAATTTCCTGAAAACCAATCACTAACGATCATCCGGAGGTTACGATAGTCCTTGATCCGGATTCGATATTGAACACCTCAACACCATATCGACCTTACAAAGGGTTA
>CALMBD010000028.1 GCA_937861115.1 uncultured Bacteroidota bacterium
GGTTGCGCAGTTTTTTTTCCAGACGTTCCACTACTTTTTTCACAACACGCCGGGCTGTCTCGCGCGTTTTGTCGGGCATGGCTTTGTTGAGCGACAGCAAGGCGCCTACCAGGTGTACATCAGGTTCGACGCTGTCGAGCAGCTCGGGTTCAAGCAGCAACTGGGTCAGGCCAAGGCGTTCCAGGGCATCGCGCTGCATCACCTGAACGACCTGCGTGGGAAAATAACGCCTGATGTCGCCCAACCAGCGGTTGATATTGGGCGATGAACTGCCAAGCCCGCCCTGTCGTTGCGCATCATACAGCGCATCCAGTACCGCGTCCATACCCTTCATTTCGGCATTCAGGGCAATCTCCTGTTCGGCATCGGATTTTGATCCGAGTACAAGGCGCCAACGTTCCAGAGTGGTTGAATTTTCCATATTTTGATCTCAAAATATTATTCCGGGTTGTTGTATTTCAAGGTAAAATTTTTTCTACAATAAACACATGATTTAAAATAATAAATCTATTTTTGTAGACACATTTTGATGTTAAAACATCAAAATTAACAACATCTTTCACACAACCATTTCAATTATGAACGCTTTTTTATCCCTTGGTCGCTGGATTTACCCCCTTCCCTTTGCAGTTTTCGGTCTGATGCACTTCATGAGCGCCCAGGTCATGGCCGATTATGTTGTGCCTTCCTATATGCCGGTAAAGATCGTTTGGGTATTTCTCTCCGGAGCAGGTCTCATTGCCGCTGCTGTCAGCATGTATATCGGCAAATACGATAAACTGGCGACTACTTTGCTGGCCATATTTCTTTTGCTGCTTGTGCTCATGGTGCATCTACCCGGGGCTATGGCAGGAGGAGAAGGCGCACAAAACGCCACCTCTATGCTGTTGAAAGACCTTGGACTTGCCGGCGCAGCGATGCTGTATGCTACGCATGTGGCCAAAGACCGTTCTATCATCGGTTGATGTTACAAGTGGTACCGGTGGCTTTTTGAGGGAGATGTAAACTCTTCAGCGGCTAAAGCCGCCGGTACTCAACCGGTACCCAACCGGTACTCAACCGGTACTCAACTGGTACTTAACCGGTACCCTTCCGTATTTTCTGTTCGATATTCGTTGTCGAATACCCTTCCACATAAGGCAGGCTGAGTACTTTGCCGCCATTGGCGAGTACAACATCCGACCCGACGATCTGCTCCGGCTGCCAGTCGCCGCCTTTTACCAGGATATCAGGCATAGCCAGTTTTATCAACTCCAGCGGCGTATCCTCCTCAAAAATGACGACCGCATCGACCACTTCCAATGCTGCAATCAGGTGGGTGCGGGTTATTTCATCGTTGATGGGTCGGTTGGGTCCTTTCAGGCGGCGCACGGAAGCGCCGCTATTGAGGCCTATTACAAGCCGGTCGCCCAAATCCCTGGCCTGCGACAGGTAATGCAGGTGGCCATAGTGCAGCAGGTCGAAACAGCCGTTTGTGAAAACAACGGTTTCTTCGGCCTCACGCCACTTCGCAACAGTTGCAGCCAGTTGGTCGGGCGTTTTTATTTTTGATTCAATGGTCGAAAAAGAAGACATATTTGGCTGATTTTAAGACTATTTTGAAGAATTGGGTAAATATTTGTCCGGCTAAATTGTACCGCAAAATGGAAATACGTCCGAAACTCGACTTACCCAAATCATCCCTGGAGCGCTGGATTGACGTAGCATCCTGGATATTCGTTATGCTTGGTTTTGTCCTGGCACTCAACAGTTACAGCGATTTACCCGATTTGATCCCGCATCACTTTAACGCTGCCGGCGAAGCAGACCGCTACGGTTCGAAGGAAATTATTTTCCTTATGCCGATCATTGCTTTTGTTACCGTTGCAGGCATGATGTTTATGACGCGTTTTCCGCACAAATTCAATTATTTAAACACCATTACCCCTGAAAACGCAGCATTTGAATACCAAAGAATGCGTGTTTTGTTGCGTGTGACGTACCTGTTGGTAAGCCTGTTGATGCTGACGCTGACCTGGAATCTTATTCAATCAACACAAGATCATACAGCAAAACTAGGCGCCGAGTTTTGGGTTCTGATCGCGCTTATTATGATCGCACCGTGGCTGATACTCCTTTTCTGGAAGAAAAAACCTGCCTGAGTCAGACACGTGGTTTCAAGCAGCGGACTTTCTGTTCAATAGCGGCAACAGGATGAGCGCCAGCACCCCTGCAACAATATTGTAGAATATCTGTATCGCAAAAAAAGCAATATTGGCGTACGAAAATGCATCGCCGCCATTGATGCCGTAGAGGGCTAGTCCGGCTATTGCCAGCGCATGAAAAGTACCCATGCCACCCGGTGAAGGAATAACAAAACCCAGTGTGCCGAATACAAAAACCATCAATGCTGCACCTGCACCCAGTTGCGCAGTGGGTGGAAAGGATTGCAGGTTGAACCAGCATTGCAGGTAGAACATCAACCATATTCCGGCCGAATAGAGCAAAAACAGCCCGGGAGAACGAAGTTTGAATACACTGCGCAATCCGTCCCAAAACCCCTTGACCAGTTTTGCAATTTTTTGATAAACAGGCAAATGCATCAATTTTCCTCTGAATATCCACAACGCCGCCACACCCGCTGCCATCAGCCCCAAAGCGGTTAATACCAGCGTGTTTTGCATCAGGCCGCCCTCTGCTCCGCCCCTGTTTTGCCCGATAAAATGCAGCAGCGTTTGCCCTTCAAAAAGGAAGGCAAGGCCTACTACGACAAACAGGCAGACAAAATCCATCAACCGGTCTACCACCAGTGTGCCCATTACTTTCTCTACCGGAATATCTTCGTATTTGGCCAGGGTGCCTGCACGCACTACTTCACCCATGCGCGGGAATCCCAGGTTGGCGAAGTAACCCAAGAGAATCGTCAACAATGAATTGGCGAAGCCGGCGCGATACCCCAGCGGCTCCATCAGCATTTGCCAGCGGAGCGCCCGAAAGATGTTGCTCAAGGTAAATGCAGCAATCACCATAACCAACCAGCCGTAGTGTATCGTGGAGAAGTCGTGCATCAACTTATCCGTAAGGCTGCACTGGTCGGATGGAACACCGTCGAGCCTGCATTGCTCCTGAAACGCGGCATTTTGACTTCGGAATACAAGGGTCAGAATGACAACGCCAATGCTTAAGAAGAGTAAAAACTGGAGGGCTTTTTTCAGCATACTTTTAAATCCGGTCAGAAAAATGGCGCCAAGATAACCCGGCGCCACCTTTCGGACATTACGATACGGAACAATCTTGCTTCCCCTGACCTTTTGTTACATCGCTCCCTTATCCACATCCGTCAAAAAGGAGATCAATCCTTTCATATAGGTTTGCTGATCATCCCACATACACATGTGGCTGCCGTTGGGGCACAACAGGAACCGGCCTTTTTTAACCGCAGTCGATATCCATTTCATGTGTTCCGGGTCCATGGTGTCGTGGGTTGCGCCGATAGACAGGGTAGGCACCCCTATCGTGGGAAGCCTGGATTTTACGTCCCAGAATTCCAGCTTGCCGGCAATCCCGAATTCGCTGGGGCCCTGCATCGTCACATAAAGGCTTTGGTTTATTTTATCCAGCGAACGCTGCATCGGATCGGGCCATTCTGCCATCGGAAGCCGGCAGATATGCTGGTTGTAAAAATGCGGCATCAGCAATTCCATGTATTTTGGATTGTCGAAATCGCCTTTGGCCTCGATCATCCTGATCGTATCGAGTACTTTTGGGTCCAGTTGTTTGGACAGCACCTCATCTGCGTATTTGCCGTATTCCGGGCAACTGGCCATCATATTGGAGATAATAAGCCCTTTCAGGTTATCCTGGTATTTCAGGGCATACTCCATTGCGAGGATACCGCCCCAGGAATGACCGAGCAGGAAAAAATTATCTTTGGTCAAATCCAGCGCCTTGCGCACCTGCTCCACTTCTTCTACATACCGCGGCAGGTCCCACATCGCAGTATCGTTGGGATTGTCCGAAAAACCCGTACCCAACTGATCGTAATAAATAAACTCGATGCCTTCTGCCGGCAGAAAACTTTCCATACATTCCCAGTATTCATGGGTACAACCGGGTCCGCCCTGGAGCAAAAGGAGTTTTATTTTAGGGTTGTTGCCGAAGCGTTTGGTCCATACCTTGAAAGTGCCCTTGGGCGTTTGTATCGGGATCACTTTCACGCCCCCATTTTGAACGCCGCTGCCGGAATGGGCGAAGTAGCTTTTCAGCGTGATGCCGTCGTCGTTTTTTTGTGATCCGGTCGGGGTGCAGGCAACAAAGCAGCATACAAGACCGCCGAGCAACAGAATATACAAGTGTTTCATGGTTGAAATCTGAAAGATGAGTAATGAAAATGCGATCCATATTCCACTTCAGTGTAATCCGGATATATGGTCCATCAAAAATATGCAAAAAACACTTCTTTTAATATCAGAATGCCGGTATTCGCTCCGCTGCGATATGTTTACTTTTGCCGCTGCAAGCCATGGAACTTTACGAACAAATCCGGGAGGCCGTTGCTCATATCCGCAGCATTACGGATTTTCAACCCCAAACAGGTATCATCCTCGGCACGGGGCTGGGCAACCTGATCGACGACATCCGCATAAGCAAGGAAATCGTTTATCGCGATATTCCCCATTTTGCCAGGAGCACCGTTGAAAGCCACAGAGGCAGTTTGATCTTCGGGCATCTTGGCGACCACCCGGTGGTCGTAATGGCCGGCCGCTTTCATTATTACGAGGGCTGGTCGATGCAACAGGTCACCTTTCCGGTGCGTGTATTGAAGTTTCTGGGTATCGAAAGACTTATCATTACCAATGTTTCGGGCGGCATTAACCCGCACCTGAAGGCAGGCGACCTGGTAGTGGTACGCGATCACATCAACCTGCTGCCCGAACATCCGTTGCGGGGCGAGAACGACGAACGCCTGGGGCCTCGTTTTCCCGATATGCTGCATACCTATGATGCCGGCCTGCGCGCCCGGGCGCTGGCCATCGCCAAAAACAACGGCATCCGGGCTGTGGAGGGTGTTTATTCGTCTATCCAGGGGCCGAATCTGGAGACGCCCGCGGAATACGAAATGCTGCGCCGGCTCGGCAGCGACTGCACAGGCATGTCGTCGGTGCCGGAAGTTCTGGTAGCCCGGCATATGAGTTTGCCCGTCATGATGTTGTCGCTTATTTCCAATGTATCCTTCCCGCGGTCGGTCATCCGGGAAACCACGGTGGAGGACGTCATTGCCACTGCCCGTTCTGCCGAACCGCATATGCGATTTATCATAAAGGAGCTGCTTCAGAACACCTGATCGCTGCTCACTGCCAACCGCCACTGAAAAATGCTCGTTTCTTCAATCGTCGCCACCGCCAAAAACAATGTCATCGGCAAAAACAACCAGATACCCTGGTATCTGCCAGCCGACCTGGCATATTTCAAACGCACTACGCTGGATCACCATGTACTGATGGGGCGCAACTGTTTTCAAAGCATCGGCCGGCCATTGCCCAAACGCACCAACATTGTGATCACCCGCGATCCGTTTTTTACGGCAGAAGGAGTATTGGTCGCACATTCCATAGAGGAAGCGCTGGGCCTGGCCTTCGACAACGGCGAACAGGAGGCGTTCATCATCGGCGGAGGGGCGATATACCGGGAAAGCATGGATTTATGGGACAGGGTTTACCTGACTGAAGTGGACCTGACGGTGGAAGGAGATGTTTTTTTCCCTGAACTGGCGCCCGGCGACTGGCGCGAAACATGGCGCGAACACCATGAGCCGGACGCTAAAAATGAATGGGCCTATACTTTCAGGATACTGGAACGGGTGGAAGAAGAACCGGGCTAAAGGATTCGGGTCTTCATTGTAGTGCCCTGTTGGTGTACATAAAAAGTGGCTGTATCATTGCTTATGATACAGCCACTTTTTATGTGTCTCTAAAGCCTTCGGCTCCGGCCGGTTTAATCCGGCTCAAAGCCCAACACAATATTGAACCGGGCAAAGTTGGAGAGTTTTTTCTCCCCGTAAAATTCCGGCTTGTCGAAACCGATACCATAGTCGAAACCGAGGGTACCGAACATCGGCAGGAATACCCGCAGGCCGACGCCAACCGAACGTTTGATGTCGAAGGGGTTAAAGTCGCTCGCACGCGCCCAGGCGTTGCCGCCCTGTGCAAATGTGGTCACAAAAATGGTGCTGGAAGGGTTAAGCGACAGCGGGTAGCGCAATTCGACGGTATACTTGTTAAACACTCCGGCGCCTCCGGGGAAACGCCCCATGATATCTTCCGTTCCGTATCCGCGCAGGCTGATGATATCGCGACCGTTGAGGCCGAAGCTCTGATTGCTGAGGCCATCGCCGCCAAGTTCAAAGCGCTCGAAAGGCGAGAGCGAGGTTTTCGACGACCAGCGCCCGAGGATGCCGATTTTGGCAGATGTTTTCAGAACAAGTTTGCCCACAAGGGTGGTATACCAATCCGCATCGATGCGCCATTTCACGTATTCCACGTTGCGGTACACGGCTTTTACATCAGAGGTGTCGTAAAAGGCCTTGCTCCTGAACCAGGAATACGGTGGCGTTACCTGCATTTTCAGCGAAATCAGCGAACCGCTTCGGGGGAAGATCGGGTCATTGACGCTGTTGCGCGCCAGGGTAAGCCCGAGATTATAGTTGTGGTAAACGCCGTCCCGGATAAATCGTCCCGCATCGTCCACAAAACCGCCATACTGATTGATTTTCAGGGTTTGGATATTCATGTCGGCGCGGAAAATGAAGTTGTCGTCGGGAAACTTCAGGCGTGTGCCAAAACCAACCGTTCCGTTGATGATATCGAGTCGCTGAAAATTGTCGGCGCCTTCGAAGCCATTGGAATAGCGGTTAAAGAAGCCGGCCACCGTAAGCGAGTTGGGCTTTTTTCCACCCAGCCAGGGTTCGGTGAACGACATATTGTACGACTGGTAGCGGTCGCCGGCCGTTTGTCCGCGAATACTGAGGCGTTGTCCGTCGCCCTGCGGCAGTGGATTCCAGGCAGCCTTGTTTCTGATATTGCGCAGCGAAAAGTTGTTGAATGTCACGCCGAGCGTACCGATCACACCGCCCCGGCTGAAAGCCGTAGAGGGCTGGTAACCCGCGGAAAGTTCCAGTTGGTCCGACGGGCGTTCTTCGACGATATACTCGATATCGACGGTGCCGCGGTCAGGATTGACCGGCGTGTTTATCGACAGTGCTTCAGGGTTAAAATAGCCGAGGTTGACAATTTCGCGTTGTGAGCGAATGATATCGGCCCTGCTGAACTTGTCCCCGGGCCGTGTGAATAATTCGCGACGGATGACATGTTCGTGTGTGCGGTCATTACCCTTGATCACAACACGGTCAATAGTAGCCTGAGGGCCTTCAAAAATGCGCAGTTCCAGGTCGATCGAGTCGTTGTCTACCGAAATTTCGACCGGGTCGACGCGGAAAAACAGATAACCGTTGTCGAGATAAAGCGAAGAAATATCACGCCCGTCCTGACTGAAGGAAAGGCGTGCATCGAGCAATTCCTGGTTGTACACATCGCCTTTTTTGATTCCGAGTACCTGGTTGAGGTACTTGGTTTCATAGATGGTATTGCCTTTCCAGATGATGTTTCGGAAATAGTAGCGATTGCCTTCACTGATGGCAATATGGATCATCAGGCGGCCTTTTTTATCGCGCCAGATGCTGTCGCTGGTAATCCGCGCATCGCGGAAACCAATCGTGTTGTAGTATTTTTCGATGCTGTGTTTGTCTTCCTCATAGTCTTTCCGCACCAGTTTCGACTTCTTGAACAGGCGGCGCTTGCGCACCGTGTTTTTCATTTTCTTCCGGAGGGTTTTCGACTTGACGCTGCTGTTGCCTGAAAACTGAATATCCTTGATCTTCACGCGTTTGCCGCGGTCTATCACAAATTCAAGGCGTGTAGCATTTACCGACCGCTCATCGGGGTACTGAAGAATTTTGACATCCGCATTCAGGTAGCCCTTATCCATGTAATGCTGCTCCATGGCATAAATAAGGGCAGACTTTACATTATCCGTCATAATGGCACCTTTCTGCAGGTATTTGCCGATGATGCCGTTGAGGTCGTCGTGCTGGTTCTTTTTTACACCGACAAAAGAGTGGCGCAAATAGCGGGGCAACTCCTGCACGGCGATTTCCAAAAATATCTTGTCGCCGACCGTGCGCTCACGAAGCACCTTTACATCGGTAAACAGGTGCAGGTTCCAAAGCGATTGTACCGCTTTTGAAAACTGCCCGCCGGGTACGCGGATTTTGTCGCCGACCTTGAATCCTGTGATGGCGATAATGGCGCCGGCGTCGGCGTATTGAGCGCCTGTTACACGGATACCGCCGATCTCGAATTCCTTCGGTTCGTTATACGGTACGGTTGGCAGAATCGTGTCGGGGGTTTGGGCCGAAACAGTAAGAGCGCCGAAAAGCGACAGCAAGAGGCCGAGAGTATGTAATTTCATTTTTGCGTCAGTTGATAGATGCGTCAGCAGAACGGGTATAAATTGCCAAACGCTGGCTCAGGAGGTTCTTGATGATCAGGGGCGATTCTGTTCGAGTAACTGTTTGAGGTTCGGACAACCGCTGTACATGGCGCCGACGGAGAGGTAGGTACTCCGGAGTTTTTCAAGCACCCACGCTTCTGTAAATTCCGATTTTTTTTGTTCCAGCGCGGCCATTTGGATTTTTCCGTAGTCCTGTTTCAAATCAGCCTTGTGCGGTTTGGAGCGGCTTTGCAACATCACAAGTTTGAACAACCGATTGCCATCGGGGGCACGGAATGGGAAAGGTTCCGTCACGTCGCCCACCGCCAGGCCGTCGATCGCAAAAAATACATCGGTCTCCAGGTCTGCCACCTCGAAAAAGGTGTTGCCGGTGCGCGGGTTGGGCACCCGGCCGTCGTTGTTGTAGCTGGCCTGGTTTTTATCGCCAAAGCGTTTTACGGCATCGCTGAAGCTCATTTCTCCGTTTTTGATCGATTGCTGGACGGAATCAAGTTTCGCTTTGGCGGCTTCGAGATCGGCGTCGGTAATCTCCGGCTTTATCAGGATGTGGCGCGCGTGTACCAGATTGCCCCGGCGTTCGAGCATCTGAATAATGTGAAAACCAAACTCCGTCTCGATCACCTGGCTGACCTGGTTGGTTTCGAGTTTGTATACGGCTGCTTCGAATTCAGAGACAAACGTTCCGCGTTTTTGAAAGCCCAGGTCGCCGCCGTTGGAGCCGCTACCCTGGTCGGCACTGTATTTTTTTGCCAGCTCCGCAAAATCCTCTCCGCCTTCCACAATGCGTTTGCGCAGTTCTTCGGCACGTGCCTTTGCCTTTTCCGCCTCGGCCTTGCTCACCCTGGGTTTGTACACCAATTCGCGTATCTCCACTTCGGCGTTGAAATACGGGAGCGAATCAACCGGAATATTGTTGAAAAAACGCTTCACTTCAGACGGCGTGATCGTTGCCTTGCTGGTGATTTGCCCCTGCATCCGCTCGGCAAGCAACTGACTGCGCATATCGCCGCGCAACTGGTTCTTGATCTGGTTGATACTTTGACCGTAAAAGTCTTCTATCGCCTTTTCGTCCTGGTTAAAATAGAGCATCAGGCGGTCGATACGGGCGTTCAACTGGTTTTCCACCTCTTCGTCTTTCACCTCCACGGAGTCTATCTTGGCCTGATTGACCAGCAGTTTCTGGATGATCATGTTCTGCAGGATAACACAAGTGTACTCTTCAGGAACATCGCGCTGCTGTTGTTTTACATAGGCATATTGTTCCTGCACCTCGCTCAGGAGAATGATCTCGCCGCCGACAGTTGCTACGATCTGATCTATGACCGCCCTGTCGTTTTGGGCGGCAAGCAGAACCGGGATAAGTAAAAAAGAGAGGATGCTGATCGTATTTTTCATTGAAAATCGAATGCTTGTCGTTTTTGTTTTACTGCCGGGCAGTGTTAGCGGATGATCTTTACGTTTTCCCGTCGCAGTTCTTTTTGATAAAGGTCTTCCTTCCAGCGCTCCAGCAATTCTTGTTTGCGTTTGTGCAGGATGACTTTTGACGCCTGTTCGCGCACATAATCGAACGGCGCCGTGGTTTTGCCCTGCACGGTTTCGAGTACGCGGTAGTAGTACCGGAAATCGCCGTCGCTGAGGGTACCTTCCCGGCGCGAACCGATATTGTCAGGTGTTAACGTTCCTTTGGGCAAAAGTGCGGCCACCTCTTCGAGTTTATACCATTTTTCCCGGTCGAGCATGGCAAACGCCGCCCATTGCTTTGCAAAGGCTTCAAGTTTTGTTTCATCGGCGGGTTTGCGGCTGTACCACAGTTTGTTGATCTCTGATTGTGGCGCCTGTGGCGGGAGTTTCAGCAAAAGGCATTTCAGGATGGTACTTTCCAGTTGAAACTGGTCCTTATTATTTTCATAAAAAGCCTTCATTTCGGCTTCCGAAACGGTGCTATCCAGTTTTTCGGCGATGATCTGCTCTTCAAAATTGAAGCGAACCAGACTCGCCCGGTAGTTGCGCACCAGTTCGTCGATGTCCAGATCCTTGGGAATATTGCGCTCCGCCTCATACATGAGCAATTGTTCGCGCACCCAACGCTGTACGTAGGCACTGACCATCAGCGCACTGTCTTCCTTCGTAACACCCTCGGGAACAATACCTTCGAGTTCAGACAGGAACAAATCCTTGTTGTAGACCTGCGCGAGCAGCACATCGCCTTCCTTGGGCGTAGTATCGCTGTTGCATTGCCACAACAGGACAGATAAACAGAACAATGTGAACAGTAAATTGCCTTTCATGGTCAGACTTTTGCCGAAGCCGCGCAAAGGTAGTTGAATTGCCCGGAAATGACTATTTTTGGTTCAATCTTGCTGCCCTATGTAGCAGACTCGGCCCTTTTTTTTCGAACCGGTGGGTTTTGACTGGTTTTTAACCGGTGATTCGGTCGCTTTTTTCTGTACCGTTTATTATTGAATCCATCATTTCTATTCAACCAGTTTTGGTCCCCGCAAGCAATCCGAATGAAGCCTGAAATTCGTATGTATGGAAGTGCTGGACAAGGGTTACCTGACTTAACCGGGCACCTTGCCGGCGACAACAGGCAAAACACCGGGTTACCGGGCATTTTACACTGAACAAGGACGGCTTATGAAAACCATATTCATCACAGGCGGCACAGGATATATCGGCACCCGACTGATCGGGCTGTTGCTGGGCCGCGGACACAGGGTAATCGCCCTGGTTCGGCCCGGCTCGGAGCAGAAGCTACCTGCCGGTGCAGAAGTAATATGCAGCAATCCGTTTAAAGCGGACAGCTTCGAATCTTCCGTGCCGGCCGGGTGCACTTTTGTCCAGTTGCTGGGAGTTCCCCATCCTTCTCCCCGCAAACGGGATTTATTTTATTCGATCGACCTGGCATCCTTGAAGGCATCGGCCGATGCGGCCTTCCATGCAGGAGCCGCACATTTTGTCTATGTGAGTGTGGCGCAGGAGCCGACAAATATTATGAAGGACTACCAGGCAGCACGGGCAGCCGGCGAGCAATACGTCATTGATAAAGGACTATCGCACACGTTTATTCGCCCCTGGTATGTATTGGGTCCGGGGCACTGGTGGCCAATACTTTTTTTGCCGCTTTATACGGTGCTGAGATGGTTGCCCGCCACCCGCCAAAAAGCCACGGCTCTTGGACTGGTGACCATTCGCCAAATGCTGTCGGCATTGGTGAGTGCTATAGAATATCCCGAAAGGACCGGAGATATCATGGATGTGGAAGCGATCAAAACACAAAAAAAGGCGGGCTAAACAAAAAGCCACCGGACACGTTTCGTGCCGGCAGCTAACCCCAAAAAACCAAATGAAAACAATCTTCCTTTTTTTGCCTTAGTGCCCCCGCTCGGTAGCGGAGACATACTGTAAACGCCTCAATTCCATTTCGTCACACGGATTAAATATCCATTAAATAAAACTCAAAGGTCGTTAACAAAATCGACTGTCGTTGCCGTTTCAGTCGCCCTTTTTCCCCGTTCAGTCAGTATTTTTCCGGGAAAACAATAAGCGCTTACCTTCGTAGCCCGCTAATTCGCCCGGAAAAGAAACAAACACAATGTCTACACCCACCGATAACAAAGTCCTGCTCTTCAACCCGCGCAGTGCATACAACAACAAGTTTCGCATTCCCAACAGTATCCTGCAGGTGGGAGCATCCATTGTCGACCGGCACGATTTCGTGTTCGTAGATGGCAATCTGGAGCGCGATCCCTGGTCTGCCATCAAAACCTGTCTCGACAGCGGCGCCTTCCGTTATTTTGCCTGTACGGTAATGCCGGGCCCACAGTTGCGTCAGGCGATCCCCTTTTCCAAAAGAATCAGGGAAATGTACCCGCAGGTGGTCAATATATGGGGCGGCTACTTCGCCAGCAACCAGTACAAGGTGAGTATGGAAAGCGGTTTTGTGGATTTCATCATATACGGTCCGGGCGACAAGGCTTTTCCAGCCCTGCTCCACGCACTCGAGACGGGTTCGCCGTATGAATTTATTCCCAACCTCATCTGGAAAACACCGGAAGGCGATGTCATCAAAAACAGTAAGGAGGACCTGCTGGACCAGGATGCGTTGCCGCAACTGCCATACGACTTGCTCGATCAATGCTATCCCCTTCAGCGCTACCTCAACCCAACCTTTTTGGGCAAAAAAACGCTGGCTTACCACAGCAGCATGGGCTGTCCGTTCAAATGCTCGTTTTGTGCCGTGGTGCCCATTTATGAGGCGCGCTGGCGCGGCAAATCAGCCGATAACATTTATCGCGACGTCAAATATGTGCAGGAAAAATGGGGCGCCGACAGTATCGAGTTCCACGACAACAATTTTTTTGTCAGCGAAAAACGGACGGTGGCGTTTTCCAGACTCATGCTGAACGAAAACATGAACTGGTGGGGAGAAGGCCGCATCGATACCATCGACCAGTATTCCGACGATTCGCTCGCCCTGATGCGCCGTGCCGGCTGCCGCATGATCTTCTTCGGCGCCGAAACGGGCAACGATACCCTGCTGCAGCAAATGGACAAGGGTGGCAAACAAACCGGCGAGCAGATCCGTCGCTTTGCCGCCCGCATGAAAAAGTTCGATATCATCCCGGAATACTCCTTTGTGCTTGGCCTGCCGGCCGACACACCGGAACAGGTTTGGGCACAAATCGAGGCAGATATAGCCTTTATTCAGGATATCAAAAAAATAAACCCAGAAACAGAGATCATTATCTACGTCTATTCGCCTGTACCCACCGAAGGCTCCGAATTGTACGAGCGCATTACAAAAGCAGGCTTTAAATTCCCGGAAAAACTCGAAGACTGGCTTTCGCCGGAGTGGGAAAGTTTCGATCTGCGCCGCAACCCGCTCACACCCTGGCTCACACCGGCGATGGTGCGGCGCATTCAGAACTTTGAAACCGTATTAAACGCGCGTTTTCCTACTGTTTCAGATACCAAACTGTCCTCATTACAGCGGAAGGTGGTCCGGTCGATCGCCGCACCACGCTATCGCACGGGTTTCTTCAGTTTTCCTTACGAGATCAAAATATTACAAAAATTCTGGCTTCGATACCGCCAGGCGGAAGTGGAAGGTATGTGACCCGGTGACAGAACAGCGACAACTGAATGTGGTCTCTGCTGTTTAAGTGTTCATTACAATTCATTCCGATCAAGAAAACTCATGCCTACCATCCTCCTGGCCGGCGGTACCGGCCTCATCGGGCGCCGCCTGTCTGAAATGCTTCGCGCAGATGGCCATACCGTCCGCATTCTGACCCGAAAACCGCAGCATCCGGATCAGTTCTCCTGGAATCCCGCATCCGGATCAATGGATGCATCTGCACTACAGGGCGTCGATTATGTGGTCAATCTGGCAGGAGCCGGCATCGCAGACAAACGCTGGACAGCCCATCGAAAGAAAGAGATCATCGAAAGCCGCGAGCAAAGCGCCCACACGCTGCGCGTCGCGTTCCTGCAATCGGGCATAAAACCCAAAGCATACCTTTCGGCCTCGGCCATCGGCTACTATGGCAACTCCGGTGAACAGTGGATGACCGAGACCAGTGCGCCTGTCGACACCAGCTTTATGGTGGAATGTTGCCGAAGATGGGAGGCCGCTGCCGACGAAGTGGCGGCGCTGGGCATTCGTACCGTGAAACTGCGCATCGGTGTCGTATTGGCCAAGGAGGGCGGGGCGCTGGCAGAATTTGTAAAACCGTTGCGCTTTGGCGTTGGCGGCTATTTCGCCGACGGTCAGGCGTGGTATTCCTGGGTACACCTCGACGATGTGTGCCGCATGTTTATCTGGGCTACTGAAAATCAACAGATGGAAGGTGTTTTTAACGCTGTCGCTCCGAACCCTGTCAGAAACAGGGACCTGGTCAAAGCCATTGCGCAGGCCATGCACCAGCCCGCTCTGATTGTGCCCGGACCCGCATTTGCCATGAAATTCCTGTTGGGAGAAATGGCGGCTGTCATCCTCAACAGCAACAAAGTATCCGCCGAAAAAATACAACAGGCAGGTTTTAAGTTTCAGCACCCGGAAATTCGAGAAGCGCTGGAGCAGATTTTTGCATAACATTACCGGCGTAAAGGCGTTTTTTTTCAAACATCCTGATGCCATGTTACGCTACCTGTTATTACTCCTTTGCTTCCCGGCAGGAAACACCCTTTTATCTCAAAACCTTGTCGTAAACGGCGGGTTTGAACGCCAGACCCCCAAACAGGCCGGAGTGCTGCAAACGGAACCCAAGCCCTGTCAGTTTGCGGGAAACGCCCTTGGCCTCAATTCCTGCGCCATGGGTTGGCGTACCTTCGACAGCCATACACCAGACCTGATCCTGTGGGATACGTTGTCGGGTTGCCCGTCCTTTCCCAAACCACATGCCGGAAACCGAATGGTGGGGCTCATCATGTATCACCCGTTTCAGGACGGGCAGTTTGCTTTCGACTACCACGAATTGATCCAGGGTACATTGGCCAAAGCCATGGTAAAAGGGAAAACCTATCGCATCACTTTCTGGACGTGCACCAACGACTCTCTCGGCGTACTCCACCTGACCAGGGTATTTGGGCGACAACCTGTGGTTGAAGGCAAAGACAAGCGGACTAACCCCGCCGGTTACAAATCTGTTTATTGCGGCAATTTCGGTTTTTACTTTTCCGAAGCCAGGATCACGGCACGGGAAGAGTTTATGCAAAGCCAGGTCGATTTCCCGGTACAACCTCAGGTGAACGTAGAAGAAATTGTGGATACTGGCGGCGAATGGCGCAAAATCACCCTGTCGTTCAAGGCCGACAAACCGTACAAGTACTTTTTGTTCGGTAATTTCTTTTCTGATGCCATTACAAAAATCAACATGGACCCGGAAGAGCGCCGGCAGTTTGACGAGCGCAATCAACAACTGAATTCATTCTGGCAAAAGATAAAGCGCATTGCATATTACTGTTTCGACGATTTCAGCATCGAGGAAGATACCGGCACAACGATGGAAGAGGCCCTGCTAAAAGAAAAAAAATACACCTTCGAATCGGCCTTTTTATTCGACACCGGCAAATCGGACCTGAAGCCCGAAGCTGAAAAAACAGTAACGCTTCTGGCTGATATACTTCGCAAAAACCCGACCCTGAAAGTGGAGATCGGCGGACATACGGATAGCGTTGGCGACGATGCGAGCAATGACCTGCTCTCTGAACGGCGCGCGCAGGCCGTCTATAATATTCTCATTACCAATGGTGTACTGCCGGAACAGGTCTCCTGGAAAGGTTATGGAGCGCGCAAATCCGTAGCTTCCAACAACACAGAAACAGGCCGGCAGAAAAACCGGCGTGTGGAATGCCGCGTCGTGGAGTAACTTTGCCGCGCATGCAAAAAATCAAGCTCCTGTACGTAGAAGACGAGCCCTTTCTCGGTAAGATCGTCCGGGAAAGCCTCGAAAGCCGCTCCTTCGAAGTCTGTATGGTCGCCGATGGCGACAAGGTCATGGCTGTATTCGAACAATTCCAGCCGGATATTTGTGTGCTCGATGTGATGCTGCCCAACCGCGACGGTTTTTCGATCGCGGAGGAAATCCGTCGTAAAAAAGCCGACCTGCCTATTGTGTTCGTCACGGCAAAAAACCAGACGGAAGACGTGCTCCAGGGCTTTTCGGCGGGTGGCAACGACTACCTTCGCAAGCCTTTCAGCATGGAGGAACTCATCGCCCGCCTGCACAACCTGCTCGCCCTGACGCGCGGAAAAACGGCGGCAGCTCATCCGAACGATGCCGTTGCCATCGGCAAATTCGAATTTTTTCCACTCAAATATGAACTGCGAATGGACGATTCGGTGCGGAAACTCAGCGCCCGGGAGGCCGATCTGCTCAAAATATTGCTGGAAAGCCGGAATTTTACCGTCGCCCGAAAGGATATTTTAATGAAAGTGTGGGGCGACGATAATTTTTTCAACTCCCGCAACCTCGATGTCTACATCACCAAACTGCGCGATTACCTGAGTGCCGACCCGGCCATTGAGATCATCACTATAAAAGGCGTCGGTTATCATTTTGTCGTTGGATAATAACTACCCTGAAACCCTTCACCAGCACATGATGCAAATCCTTTTTGAAGATTACTACCTCCTCATTGTAAACAAACCGGCCGGACTTTCCTCGGAAAGCGGCCGGGAGCGCCACCCTTCGGCAGAAGACGAGGCCCTGCTGTATTTTACCAGTCAACTGCAGGAAAAGTCGACATCGAAACGCCTTAAAACAACGCCTTACCTCCGCGCCGTACACCGGCTCGACCGCGCAGCGAGTGGCATACTCGTATTTGCCAAAACCAAAACGGCGCTCGTCAACCTGATGGGTCAGTTTGAAAACAGAAGCGTGGCAAAAGTGTACTGGGCAAAAGTGGAGAACCGCCCACCTGCTGAAAAAGGTAAACTCACCAACTGGTTGAAGAAAGACCCGGTTGCCCGGAAATCAATCATTGTGGAAAAAAGCGGCCGCGATACCCAGCATTGCGAACTGGAGTATACGCTGCTGGAAAAATCGGGCAAGGAGTTTCTGCTCGAAGTACAGCCCGCTACCGGCCGCTTTCACCAGATCCGGGCCCAACTGGCGCATATCGGGTGCCCGATCGCCGGCGATGTCCTTTATGGTGGAAAACCCTGGAAAGAGCAGCAAATTAAACTCCACGCCAGGCGTTTTACCTGTAAACACCCCAAAACCGGCGAGTTGCTGGAGCTGGAATGCATGCCGAATGAAGGCTGGTAAGCAACCTGACGGCGGTTGTTGCGTCAATACCCCGGATCAGTTCACGAAATACAACAAAATGAGGTCATTTTCTTCTGTTCGATTGGCATTACTTTTCCTTTTATGCCCTTTGTTGCTGCCTGCGCAAGACAACAATACCGAAAGCCAGACGATCGACCCCGACATCCGGGCGGCCCAGCTTTACCTCGTCGGCGCGCCGCTGACGCTGCCTATCGTAGAGTTGAAAGCAGCCCCCAACACCATGTTGCTGGAATTTGACCATCTCGACAGCGACCTCAAGGACTATCTGTATACCATCGTGCATTGTGACAGTGACTGGCAACCATCAGACCTTACCGACAATGAATACATCGATGGTTTCACGGAAGACCGCATAACCAATATCGAAAGTTCTTTCAATACTCTTCATCAATACACGCATTACAGCCTCGGCCTGCCCAACCGCAATATGCGCTGGTCGCGGTCGGGCAATTATATCCTCAAGGTATTTGACAACGACGACGATAGACGGCTGGTACTGGTCAGACGCTTCTGCGTGGTGGAGCCGCGCTGGCGCGTCGATGCCAAACTGGTCAGTCCGGTAGTCGTCAGCAAACTGAAAACACACCACGAAATTGATTTTTCAGTCAACCACCGCGGTACACGAATTTTCAACCCTCAGAACGACGTCAAAGCTTTTGTACTTCAAAACGGGCGCTGGGATTCGGCGCTCGGCCCCCTGCCACCGTTCATCACCCGGGAAGATCAACTGGTATTTGATTATCAAGACAAAGTGGTGTTTCCCGCCGGAAAAGAGTGGCGTTTTTTCGATATACGCACCTTCGATTTTCGCGGCGAACGGGTAAAGACCATCAACCAGAAATACGATTTTTATGAGGTGACGCTTGAAACCGATAAAGACCGCTCCGGTAGCAACTTATCGTTTCGCGGCGACCTGAACGGCCGTTATTCCGTTGAAAATCAGAATTATAACCAAACGCTGCTGCAATGCGATTATGCCCGGGTGTTGTTTTCCATCAGCCGCAATTTGCCCTTTGATGATGAGGATGTGTATGTCTTCGGCGAACTGACCGATTGGCAACTCAAGCCGGAATTTAAAATGGAGTACAGCCCTGAAGTCAAAGCGTATTACTGTGAATCGCCACTGCTGAAACAAGGCTATTACAATTACGGCTATCAGGTCGTGAACCGCGAAACCGGCGAAGTGGATGAAGACGGCTTCGAGGGCAACTCTTATGAAACAAGCAACCTCTACACCGTTCTGATATACTTCCGTGTTTTTGGCGAGCGCTACGACCGGCTCATGGCCGCAGCAACCATCGATTCCCGCGACCGCCGTTAACCGCCCTCTACGACGAATGTTCCTCCCGATTCGAGCACTCCGTTGACGATTACCGAATAAAAATATAGTCCGGGGCGCAGATCATGTGTCCAGATGAAGGTATTCTCTCCATTCTTCTGGTGGGCGCCGTTTACGGTTGCCAGTGTCCTCCCCAGTTCATCATAGATACGAAAAACAACCTTATCGGTGTAGCGTACGTAGTATCTGAATGTCAACACATCCCTCGAGGGATTGGGGAAAATTTCCGTTTTGAAGTATTTTTTCTTCTCATAGGTGCCCACATTCAGTGTGGTCATTGCTCCGTCCATCCATTCCATGCGATGGAGCAGCCAATCGTGCAGGTAATCGACGTGTTGGGGATAACTGCCGCAACAAAATGCATTCGGCCATACCCATTCGTAGAGTACCGGCCAGCGCTGCCAGTTGCGCACCTGTGCCTGTTGCACCACACCCACCAGTGAGTCCAGT
This sequence comes from uncultured Bacteroidota bacterium, assembly GCA_937861115.1. Taxonomy (GTDB): domain Bacteria; phylum Bacteroidota; class Bacteroidia; order Chitinophagales; family Saprospiraceae; genus M3007. Next base: position 19,132 of record CALMBD010000028.1, read on the forward strand.
ACGCCGGTGACTGCGGCATCGGTGAATACGCCGGATCGCAGCTCGGCCCACCGCGCGACGAGTTGTGTGCGAAACGCCGGATCATCCCACAGGCGTTTCCACCAGAAATGGATGATCCAGTCGTCCTGGTTGCAAATTCCGTTAAAATTTACCGCCCAGCCTTGGTATGTATTTCCACTGCAATAGTCGGCATTGCCGAAGGCGATGTTGAAGTCCCACACCGGTCCCGCGAAAAGGCGGGTGTTTTTGCTGTCCTTGTCTTTGTATAAAAAAGTACTCAGCCGGTATGCGTCTACATTTTTGGATATTTCATTGATGATAAAAAAGTCTATAAATGTCTGAATATCAATATATTTTGGGTACCCGGAGGCTGTATCGGCATATTGTGCAGACTTCATGACATCTTCGAAACCGGTGATCCAGTCTTCAATATATTGTTTTTGCGGGGTTTGAATATCCTCCGGCTTGGGGTAGTGGTACTGGTAATATGTGGTTTGCCAGTTGCCTTGAAGGGCGGGATAGGGCGACACCCAGCCATCGCTCAGCGCACCCGTCGGTTTGTCAATCTTGAGAATATACCCCCCTGTCAGGTCGTCGCCAGATATCTCTGTCGCAGATAATTTGCTGATATCCACGCGGTTTTTGTCGCGTTTGATCTTTTCGGCGACAAGGTAAATTCCCCGGTAATCACCATTGAGCACCAGTTCCACAAAACGTGTGCGGGAGGCCCAGGGCATGATGCGTCGTGCCAGTTCGAGCGCCAGGGCATCGCGCACGAGGCTTTTGTCGTTAAATGGCGCTATAAAAACCCAGTCCGACTCCTCCGGCATGCCCAGCAGGGGCACATCCAGGTCTTCGCCGTCGGCGGTACGTGTTTCAACGGCGTAAGGTTTTTTGTCGGAAAACAACTGAGAGGTACTGCCCCGTGTTTCGATCCCGATAAAGCCATTATAGTGATTAGGCGGGTCGGTTATGAAATTGATCTGCCCCGGTCCCTTGTCGATGATCTTCATTTGCGCCGTGATCTTGGGCTCATCCGGAATAAGCGCCCCATTGGGCGTAGTGATCAGTACGATCGGCAGGTTGGACGACTGAAGAACGGTCTGGGCAGTAAGCAGCAGTGGACTCCACCACAAAAAGAGCCAAATTTTTCTCATTACAGGATGTGTTTATTTGCGCTCAACAGCTTCACTGCCGAGGAGGTTGCCAAAAAATATCGCATTGGCAAACATGCGATTCGTACCGTACCAAAAAGCGCGAAAATTCGGGTCGCCAGCAAAACAAATGACCCGGCCTTTACCCGTTCCACCCACCACTACCGCAGCCGAGTTGGATACCAGCGGTTTGTGTCGGGGGTGGATATAGCCTGAAAGCAGCGGATCGCCGGTAAAGACCGCCGGAGTGGCATAGGGGTTTTTCGCAGTTTCGACAAACAGGGTATCGCTGAGAAACATGGGCAGTCGCGGGCGTTCATAGCCGAAGCAAAGCGGGTTGGTCAGATCAAGTTCTGCTTCGAAAATAGCGCCCGGCATACGCCCGGCGCCCCTGTCTTCGCTATAAGACCCGTAAGGGCGACGACCGACCGGTTTCAGGCTGGCATTCCGGAACTCAAGGTCTACAAGGCCCGATGCCTTAAGCCAGCGCAAGGCGTCGCCTGTGGCCACTATTGTGCCGCCGCCTGAAACAAACTCGCGCACGCGCTCCGGCGCCACCCGCCCGAAATTGCCGTCAGACAGGATCAACACGTTATAATCCATCAGATTGAATTGTGTCAACCGGTCTGATTCAACCATTGTCAATGGAAGTCCGTAGCGGGTATCGAGCAGATGCCAGACCTCCCCGGCAGCTTCGGGATTGATACCGTCGCCTGTAAGCATGATTATTTTCGGAGGTCTGATGGAGGGAAAACTACTGCTGCCCAAATCCGGGCCTGCCGTTGTCAGACCGTTGTAAATGGGATAAACAGGCAGTTCGACGCCAAGGTTCTGTACTTTTTCCAGCAATGCTGTCGGCTCCAGGGGTTGTTTTTCCGAAGGAATTACAAGGCTGCCTGCTGCAAATTGCCGGCCATCCGATTCAAAAGGTTTGGTGGCCAGTTTTACCCGTATTCCGTCGCGAAGCAAGGCGCCGAGCACCTGCGGAACCTCATATCCGGTTGCCGCGATTACATAGGCATAGGCCGGCTCGGCGATCATCGAAACGCCGTAGCGCGAAGTCAGGGCAATGCCTTCAGCGCCTGCCATACGCGGATTGAAATCTTTGGAACGCACCGGCGACCACTGTACGCCAAAGGCATCGGGCAGCGTCCAGGCAGAAATATCGTAGAATATGCTGTCTTGAAAAGTGGTGCGCCGTTCGAACAGGGCCTTTACCAGTCGGTATTGTGCCTGCTCAGCAGGCACCCAAAAGGCATTGTGTGCCGAAAAGGTCTGACCGTTAACCGTGATATCTTCCTGCACATTGCGCACATCAATGCGGTGGCGCATCAGTACACTCAGCAGCTCCCTTCCCGGCAGGTCGCGGTTGTCGGCAAACACATACCCTTTGATATCGTCTTTTTGAGCCGCCAGGGCAGCGTTTTTATAAAAATCGCGGAGGTATTCGTTCAGTTCTACACGCATGTCGCCAACAGCCTGAAGCGTGGATAAGGAGGAAATGACATGGTTGCGAATCGTATATGGAAAGGTAAGCAGGCCGTTTTCGGTTTCCTGTGCGCTGCCTCTGCTGCTCGCCTGCTCAAACAAAATACCGATACTGCCCTGTGCATCAGGGTATGTCGAACCTTTTCCGTAGTAGTAGTCGTCAAAGTTTTCGCCCGAGTAAAACAGGATGTTTTTTTGCGACAACAGCCTGGCGTGGTACGTCGCGATTTTGGCCGTAAGTTCCTGGTTCCGGGCAGGGGTATTGGGGTTGACCCGACTTGGCACACCGGGCTGGAAAAAGAAGGTAGAGTTACTGCCCATTTCATGGTGGTCGGTCAAAACATTGGGGTGCCATTCCTGAAACAAGGCCACCCGGCCCCTCGTCTCGGGTTGCTGGGCCACGATCCAGTCGCGATTAAGATCGAACCAGTAGTGGTTGTACCGGCCGCGCGGCCAGGGTTCGTTGAATTCATCGGCCGAAGGATCAGTGGAGCCGTTTATGCTGCGGCGGCTGTTCACCCACGACGAGAAACGCTGCATCCCGTCGGGATTAAAACAGGGATCGAAGAGTATGACGGTGTTTTTGAGCAATTCTTCTACCTCCGGACTTTGGGCCGCAGCAAGGTAATAGGCCACCACCAGGGCGGCATTGGCGCCGCTGGTTTCATTCCCGTGGATGGAATATCCCATATAGTTGACGGCAGGCAGATTTTTCAGGTCCAGTTTGGCCCCCAAAGCCGGGTCGGTCAACTTGCTGCGGCTGTTTTTTATTTCATCCAGCCGCTTCTGATTGCCGGGATCGGTGATAATCAGGCACAACAATGGCCTGTTTTCATAAGAGCGGCCGTATTGCAGCAGCGTGATCCGCTCGCTCGCCCTGTCGAGCTCGCGCATGTAAGCAACCAACTGGTCGTGGCTGGCATGCCATTCACCGGGCTGATAGCCGAGGAAACTTTCCGGTGTCGGAATGTCGGCATTGTACCGGATGGCAGGCAGGTAGTAGTCCAGCGTCGGTTTTGACTGGGAAAAAGCCTGCATCACGGACAGTGCAAAAAGGACGAGCAGCGTATGGCGACGGTTCATCAGCAACAAATTTTCGGGGTAAAGTACGATGGATCGGGCATTCAAAAAACAGACCCCGCTTGTTCGGACGAGGAACAGCCGGGGTCTGTGCATCGGGTTTACCTCGTTCAGAAGCGTATCCGGAGACCCGCGTTGCCATAAAAAAGGTTGTCTTTGGCGCCGGTATCAAAGGTTTCAAACACCTCCGATACCCCGACCTGATAACCCAGGTCGATGAAAATAATGGAAAAGTCAAGTCCCCCGCCGACATTCCAGCCGAATGTCGCACTTTTCCAATCGTCTTTGTTCAGGTCAAAATCTTCGGCACTGGAGCTCATCAGGATACCGGCATTGACGCCTGTAAATATCCGGAAGGAAAAATCGCCATCTACTTTGCCAAACGAGTAACCCACCATCACCGGAATACGCAGACTGGTGCGTTTCACATCGATGTTGATACCGGTGCCCAGTACTTCAAACTTGTTTTTTGCAAACTCCAGCTGTAATCCCGGCTGGATGTACAGTTTGGAACCAATCTGCAGATCGGCGCCGACCTGATAGCCCAGGGCCGATCGCCATTCGGCATCCTGAAAATCCTTGGTAATGGTGTGTGAGTTGATGCCGACATAGGGCCGGAAGGCAACCTGTGCATGCATGGCGGATAACGAAGCCGCAAGGATCGAAATAAGGAGTATCTGTCTTTTCATATGAAACGTGTATTGGTAAAAGTACTACACCAGTGTTTTCATTTCCGCGGCCCGTTTGTCAAATGCCTTCAACACTTTATCCTGAAAGTGCAGCGGATGGTGCTTGGATACATAGCGCCGTGATTTCAGGGCCAGGTCGAATTGGTCGTTAGGCAAATATCGGAATTTTTTTCGCCAAAACGCCAGTGTGACGCGCAGGGATTGTCGGTCCAGCCAATCCCCGGTTTTGCCACGCTGTATCCATTCCAGTATCTTTTTCAGACCGGTTCTTTTGTGCATTGCGACCGCATGTACCGGCCGCGGTTCAAAATTGGGGTACTGCGCCCAGGCCCATTTATTTGCCTGGTAGAAGGCCTGGTACCACTCGCTTCCATACATGGGAATAAGCGTAACGATCTCTGTTGCGGTGAAAAGGTTTTTTTCTTCGATTTCCAGATGCTCCGTATCAATAAAGTAGTTGACGCAGAAGTACTTGTGGGAATTAAACAGAAATATTTTTTTGAACAGGACAAGCAAGGTGCGGGCAAGCCAAAGGCGACCCGGTTCCATAATGAGGAAAAAATCGATGTCGCTGTCTTCATTCATGCTGTGCTTCGACAAGGACCCGGAGACAAATACTGCCCTGACAAAAGGAAAAGCGCCGATAAAACGGGCCATACGGTGCGCTACCGGAAGCATCCGGTCTGCACGAAGATTGCGGGCCTTTCGTTTGGATATCCATTCAGGACTATTTTGGGTCTGGTAAAACCCTTCGAAAAAGAAAACTTTCTCCTGTAAAACCAGCCGGTCCAGTTTTTCCTGTACCTCCTCTTGCGTAGCATTGGCCTGATCGATATACCGAAATACCTCCTCCGCATTGAGTGGATACGCAAACACCTCAAAGTAAAGCAGAGCCCGAATAATGGCGCGCTCGGTCGGACATCCGACAGCAATGGACACATTTTCGGTCATAGCCTGTGATAGTCGCTGGTTTGAAAATACAAGGTACGCAAGCTGGACAACCTGTCAATTGCCGGACAGGTCTCAAACAATGAATTTTTACCTGAAAAATGGTTTATGTCTGTTTCCGACCGAATAATCACCGGATGATCAGCCGGAGCAACCGCTCGAGTTTCTCGATAGCACCGGAAAAATCCACTTCTCCGGTGATAAACCGCCCGCCCGAACGGATGGTCTCGTGCTTCAGCGCATCGGACAAATAAAAAAGGCTTTCTGCAACTGACGCCGAAGGTTCAGGGAAAGAAAAGGCGTTGTCTGCTACACCTTTTTTCAACAGTTCTGTAAGAAAGGTTATTTCGCTTGTTTTGGTTTCTTCATACACCTCGTCAAACAATGGTTCCAGTTTTTGTCGGTTCTCCACCGATAGCCGGGTGAGGTGAATAACCTCCCCATAGCGCCGGATACGTTCGGAAAGAAAAAAGCGAACCTGCTTGCGTACGTCGGGAAATGCCAGGGCTTTCTGCTTAAGATCGGCAATATGCGCCTTCGTCTCTGCCATCACAACGGCGATAAAGATCTCTTCCTTGTTTCTGAAATAATAATACAAGCTGGCTTTGTTCAGCCCAGCAATCCTGCCAATATCGTCGAGAGTCGTCTTGTCAAAACCAAAGCGGGCGAAACAGTCGCGACCGGCCTGCAGTATCTCTTCTTTCTTAGGATTCTCTTTCATGGTTTTACGCATTTGTGGTGCGTAAAGATATTTTGAATGTTCTGCCGTTCAAACAAATAGTAGAAACATTTGAAAACAAGACGGAGTGCCGGCCGTAACCTCGCTGCCTGAAATCATAATATCCACATTAAAAGTAGCGATTGTTTGAAAACAGTGTTTTGGCGTACAAAAT
>CALMBD010000029.1 GCA_937861115.1 uncultured Bacteroidota bacterium
ATTATCTTTTCATATTTCAAAGATAAATTTACTTTTTACCGCTATGGAAAAAAGCCGGCTGTTGAAACTGTTGCGCACCCTTTCTCCAGAGGAGTTGCGCGGCCTGAAAAAGTTCGTGCATACGCCGTTTTTCAACCAGCGCACCGAAGTGACTGCCCTGCTTGATCTGCTGGAAAAATCCCTGAAAAAGAACACCCCGGCGCCGGAAAAGCGCGATGCGTTCGTACATCTGTTCGGTAAAGCGGACTACGACGACCACCGTATCCGCATGGCCATGAGTTTTTTGTACCAGATTGCCGGACAGTTCCTGACTGTCAGCGAATTTTTGGCTGACAAGCAGCAATACCATATCCGCCTGGCCAATATTTTCCGCAAACGGCAGTTGCCTGACGCCTTTACCGGCGCCTGGCAGGAGGCGGATAAGGCGCAATATGACAAGCCGTACAGAAACGCGGATTTTTTCGAGGAGCGTTACCGGATGCTGCTGGAAAAATATCGTTTCGAGGTAGAAACCCAATCAACGGAACACCTTGATTTTCAGGAACTATCTGACCAACTGGACAGCGCCTTTCTCGCCCGAAAACTCTGGCAGGCGTGTTTCATGCACTCGCACCAGACCGTACGCAACTCAGCCTATTATTTTGGTCTGCTGGACGCCGCCCTGCACCATATCGAACGCGCCGGCATCTCCGGCAACCCGGCAATCAGCCTGTATTACCACTGTTACAAGGCACTGGCAGAACCGGAAGAGAAGGCGCATTTTCAGCAGTTCAAGGCCTTGCTTACCCAATATGGAAACCTGTTCCCCGCTGACGAACTTCGCGATTTGTTTATCCTCGCGATCAACTTCTGTATCCGGCAGTACAACGCCGGCAACAACGACTACCTGGCAGAACAGTTCGACCTGTACAAGGAAGGCTTCTCAAAGGATTTCTTTATTACCAATGGCATTTTGTCGCGGTATACCTACCAAAATGCCGCAACGATCGGCCTGGTCATGCGCGATTTCACCTGGGTAGAGCGCTTTGTGCACGATTACCGCATGACCCTCAGGGAAGAGCACAGGGAGGGACTGTTCTGTTTTAACCTCGCCAGACTGGAGTATCAGCGCAGCAATCCGGGAAAGGCATTGCAGTTGCTCCAACGGGCGGAATACAAAGACCTGTTGCTCAACCTGGCGGCCAAAACCCTGCAAATGAAGATTTTTTATGAACTGGAAGAATACGACCTCCTCGAATCACACTTGCAGGCCATCGGCACGTTTATCCGCCGAAAGAAGGTCATGGGATATCACCGGGAGAATTATCTGAGCACCGTCCACTTTACCCGAAAATTATTGGAAATCAATCCGTTGGACAAGTCTGCCCGAAGCGCGTTGCACCGGGAAATAGAAGCCGCCAGGGCCGTGGCTGAAAAGGAATGGCTACTGGAGCAGACCGCTGGATAGTCAGCGCTAAAGAGGCCCTTCCGGTAAACGGCCCGCCCGGAGCGCCGCCACTTGTTCCCCGGTAAAGGGGGGCTTCAGCAACTCGGGACTTTCCTCGTAACAACGGAACAAATCGGCAATATAATGGATGCGGTCCGGCAAATCAGCCCAGTCTACCGCGCCGGAACCCCGCAGGCTGTCGGTCGTAGGGTCAATCTGTTGCAACAGGGCCACCAGTTCCGGATTCGTCAGGTGTTTCAGCGTTTCAGGAAACCCGGCACGCAGGTCATCGCCAAGCCGCATGCGGCCAACAGGAAGTTCCAGTACCATCATGTATTCCGTTAGAAACAACCGTATTCTATGGCGAACGGCCGTGAAAAACCGGTTGATCGCGGTATCCAGTTTGCTGGGAAAGCCCAGTTTGCGCATTACCCACCAGGCGCCATAGATCATCCAGCCGCGATTGGGAAACAAGGCATCGACCAGTCGGCGTGAAAACACATAAGGATCCACTACAGAAGCTTCGAGGGCTTCAGCAATCTCGGGTTGCAGACGCGTTTGTTCGTGAAATCCGATCTGAAGGTTGGCCAGCAGGAGCAACTCGACGCGTGTTTTGGCATCCGTTTCAAACAAGGCATCGTAATAGTGGGTGAATGCCGAATTCAGGTACCGCTGTCCATCGGGTGGATCGCCGGGTTTTAATCCGGCGCAAAAACGGGCAATTTTCCCGGCATCGGGCGCTATGTCACTCTGGCATTCCGCCGCAAAGCGGGCAAATTCGTGGCCGATCTCGGCGAATACTTTCTGGTTGCCGCGTCCAACGGCATCGCCGGCGCGTTCCATGGCAGCCTCGGGCCCCAGGGCATCCCACACCATTTGCCGGATTTGGTCCACAGTGCGCCCCTTGTCCTCGCCCCTGACAAGGTCAGATATCCGGACGAGCATTTCATTGATATCGTCCGCATTGGCCAGCACCTGCTCCAGGGTGCGGAGAAGGTCCTCCTTGCGGATCGTCTGCCCCGCCTGTTTGGATGCCCATGTCGCAAAAGTGCACCAGTTGGCTACCGGGCCGGTGCGCGCAGCGAAAGCGGAGGACAATTCCCAGTAACTTTGGGTAATGTGGAGATTGCGGATTACCGGGTCGGATTGCGCGGCGATACCGTCAATTTCAGCGATCGTGGGAGATGGATTCATCAGCAGGCTTCATTTAGTATTACAGGGAATTATGCACCGAGACCAGGTACTGCCGAATTTCCGGCAAGCAAAAAAGAATGACAAATGATGATCAATGACGAATGGCACCGCCGGTCTACCCCCTTTTCCGCACCATCGTCAAAATCGTTGCTACCGCTACCGTCTCGCCGGTTTCGTCGTACACATCCACGAGCCATTTGACTATGCCGCGCGGGATGGCCGCTACGCCTTCGCGGGCCGGATCGCTTTCCTGTTCAATTTTTTCCTTCACGGTCAGTTTCACCCCGATCGTCATGCCCGGGTACACGGGTTTGGTAAAACGACATTCATCCAGACCATAATTCAGCAGGACCGGACCTTTTTTGGCGTCTACAAACAACCCGGCTGCCTTGGACAGCACAAAATAGCCGTGCGCCACACGCCGGGTGAAAGGCGTTCCCTCGAGCGCCGTTTCATCCATGTGGGCATAAAAGTTATCGCCGCTTACATTGGCAAAATTATGAATATCTGCCTCGGAAACCGTGTGTTTGGCGGTAATCAGGGTTTCACCGACAAACAGGTCGTCAAAATATTTTTTGAACGGGTGAACGGGTGTTTCCGTTTGTCCGGCGCCAACCTGGAATTGTCTGGTCACGGCAGTAATATCGGTCGGATGCCCCTGAAGTGCCGTGCGCTGCATGTAGTGGAGCACGCCGCGCATGCCGCCCATCTCCTCGCCGCCACCGGCGTGTCCCGGTCCGCCATGCACCAGCATGGGCATCGGCGAGCCGTGTCCGGTGCTTTCCTTGGCAGATGTCCGGTTGAGGATCATGATACGGCCGTGAAACGCTGCGGCCTCGAGTATATAGGCACGCATGATCCTGGGGTCGAGGGTGCAGATAGTGCTCACCAGCGAGCCTTTGCCCATATTCGCCAGTTCGATGGCCTGATCAATCGACTGATACGGCATTATGGTGGAAACCGGACCGAAACACTCCGTTTCGTGGGCGAGTAGTTTGCTGAAGGGTTTATCGTTCAGCAGCAGCACCGGCGGCATGAAAGCGCCCTTTTCCCGCTCGGCGCCCACCAGTTCGAAGGTATCCGGATTGCCAAAAACGACCTGGTTTTCGCCGGTCAGCAGGGCCAGTTTTTCCCGCACCCGCGCCAGTTGCTGCCGGTTGATCAGGGCGCCCATGCGCACGCCCTCTGCCGCCGGATCGCCGATCACCGTTTTGGCCAGTTCCTTCGAAAGGGCCTCCTGCACCTCCGCAAGCCTGTTTTCCGGCACGATGATGCGGCGAATAGCCGTGCATTTCTGCCCGGCTTTGGTTACCATTTCCCGGCGACACTCCTTGATGAACAGGTCAAATTCGGGGGTGCCCGGAACAGCGTCTTCGCCCAAAATGGCCGCGTTCAGGGAATCGGCCTCAACCGTAAAGGGAACGGAATGCCGGATGATGGACGGGTGCGCGCGCAGGATACGCCCCGTCTCGGCAGAGCCGGTGAAGGTCACCACATCCTGGCTCCCCACCGGGTCGATGATGCCGCGCCCTGTTCCCACGACGAGTTGCAGGGCGCCTTCCGGCAGAATACCCGATGCGATGATGTCGCGCACCATGGCTTCCGTGAGGTAGGAGGTCTGTTCGCTGGGTTTTACCACTGCGGGCACGCCGGCCATGAGGTTGACGGCTACTTTTTCCAGCATGCCCCAGATGGGGAAATTATAGGCGTTGATGTGTACGGCTATACCGTGTTTGGGGACCAGGATATGATGCCCGATAAAAGTATTCTCCTTCGAGAGGCGTATGGTCTCGCCTTCGACGTAGTAGGGCTCGTCCGGGAATTTTCTGCGGAGGCTGCTGTTGGCAAAAAGGTTGCCGATACCGCCTTCAATATCGACCCATGAATCGGCTCGTGTAGCGCCGGTCTTGTGGGATACCTGATAGTATTTTTCCTTGCGTTCGAGCAAATACAGGGCCAGGGCTTTGAGCATACGCCCGCGCTCGGGAAAGGTCATGCGCCGAAGCACCGGGCCGCCTGTTTTGCGGCCATAATCGAGTATAGCGGCATAATCCAGCCCTTCACTGCTGGCGGTACTCACCAACGCGCCGGTGATGGCGTGGTATTGCGGCACGCCGTCGCCGTCGCCGGGCGCCCATTGGCCGAGGATATAATTGTGGAGTTTTTGCATGGTCGGGTATGGTTAGTGTCGATATTGTTGTGGCGCGGCAAAAGTAGTAAAGTTGTCCGGGGAATAGCGCCATTCGATATTATGCAGGATTGGTATAAGTATTTTCCGGCCCGAATTTTGACCGGAGTGGGCAACAGGTTTTTTTCTTCAAAACCGATACAATCCACCTTTCCCGCCTCCCGTTGGTAAATAGCGTTGTTGTGGTCACGCATCTGCGCAGCCTGCACCCCGGATTTCGATCATTTTGTTCAACGGTAACCCTGATTTATTCATTAGGCATGTCAATTCGCTACTTACGTTTGCTGTGGCTTCTGCCGCTGTTGTCCCAAACCCTGGTTTTGTCCGGCCGTCCGGTTTCCACGGAGCCATTGCCCGGAGCAGCCATTTGTCCGCAACCCGAACTGCTATCAGCCAGCCAGATCACCGATTCCAGCGCCCGGCTTACCTGGACCGATGTGGGCGACCTGTATGAACTGGAGATCAGGGAAACAGCCCAGCCACTGACCGGGAATCCGACACACGTGGTCAATGGCGCGCCGCCGCTCGTGTTGACCGGACTTACACCCGGGCAACTGTACCGGTTTCGCGTGCGTACGGTTTGCCCGGACAGTACCCGGAGCGACTGGAGTGCCCTGCGCAGTTTTGCCACCGATATCAACAACGCCCGGCCGTGTCCACTCAATTTCGATCTGCGGGATACCTCCTGCGCGAGCGGAGGGCAGTTTTTCAAAATCCATGTAGATGATGCTCCGGGCAACACATTGGGTGGCGATGTTTCGCTGTCCGGCATCCGGCTTGTGATAGAGCATCCCTGGCGTTCCGACCTCAGGGTCTGGCTCTGGTCGCCCGACAGTACCAGGGTACAACTTATCGGCGGGTTGAATGCCGGAGACAAAAACATCGGCAATCCGGAAGGCACACCCTGTGCCCAGTTTGTCGAATTAAACGAACAACCGGGTGCATTGCCACTTTCGGCAGCCGCAGAACACGATAATTTTACCGGTTACTATATCCCTTTTCAATCGCTCGCGCCTTTCGCCAACGGCCAAAACCCGAACGGGGTGTGGCTGCTGGAGGTATGCGACAACAAAACCAACGATAAGGGCAAACTCCGCCTCTTCGGGCTGGTGTTTTCGTCCACGGCCTGCCCGGCAGTGGCTAACGTTTCCGTTGGGAATATAACCGCGATGTCGGCAGATATTTCCTGGACGCCCGGTGCGCCTGGCGACAGTATACTGATAGAGTATGGACCGGCAGGTTTTTTCCCGGGAACAGGCAGTACCGCAGGAATCGGGGGTATAGCTGTTGCATTACAGGAACCTGTGATGCAACCCTTTACCCTGAACGGGCTTTCGACTTTAGTGCAATACCAGGTGTATCTCCGCCGCCAATGTGCACCGGGCGTCTGGGGGCCCAACAGCAACATGGCCGGCTTTTTTACCAATTGCACCCCTACCCTGCTCGAAAATGCCGATACGCTGATGACCTGTACAGCGGGGTGCGCCGACCCCTGCCCGCTTCCGGGACTCTGGCAAAACGTGCCCGACGACGACTATGAATGGAAGGTGTGGACAGGTTTTGGTCTGACCTATCCGGTAGCCGGCCCGCCGGCTGCACCGGAAGGAACTGGCAATTACCTCTATTTCCGGAACTCCTGCTCGCCTACGGGCGCCAATGGAAAAAAAGCGATCCTGCGAACCCTCTGCATATTGGTGGATGCGCCAACGTCGCAGCCCTGCCACTTCTCGTTCGACCTGTATATGAACACCAAAACCGGACTGATGAGCAGCCTGGCCCTGCAGGCATCCACCGATGGCGGGCAGACCTGGTTGCCGGTAAAAACCTGGTCGGGAAACAGGGGAAAACAATGGCGCCGCGAATATGTCGACCTGAGCCCTTATGACGGACAAATTGCGCTCTTCCAACTGGTTGCAACAGGCGTATTCGGCGCCTACGGCGATATCGCCATCGATAACCTGACCTTCTACGGCTCCATGGAAGCCGGCACCCCTGATTTTGAATATTTCCGCGATGTGGACGGCGACGGTTTCGGCGACCCGGCGCAACGGGTCATCCTCTGCAACCCAAACACACCGCCGGGCTATGTCCTGAATGATACCGATTGTGACGACAGCGATGCCACCAGTTACCCGGGCGCCGTAGAGATTTTGTGCAACGGTAAAGATGAAAACTGCAATGGCCCGGCCGACGACAGTTTTATTGCTATGCCAGCTGGAACCGGCGCCGTGATCTGTGCCGGATTGCCCGTAACACTCTCGGCAAGCGGAATACCGGCCGGCCAGTTTTTCTGGTTTGACAGCCCTTCGGGCGGTGTCCCGGTCGCAACAGGTAACACCCTGTCTATCAGCAACCTCCAGACAACTACGACGTTCTTTCTGCTCGACTCGATCGTTGCTACCGGCGGCGGTTGCGCGAGCACGCGCGCGGCCGTTACCGCAACCGTAAATCCGACACCTGCACTTTCGCTCGTCGCGGCCCCGACGCTGTGCAGCGGTGGCGTGCTCAACCTGGGCGCCCTGCCTTTGACCGACACCGCCGGTGCAAACGGAGCACTGACCTACTATTTTGCGCAGCCGCTGGTTCCGGGCAACCAACTTTCTTCGCCGGTCATCGTACCGCCGGCCACCACGACATACTATATTTTGAGCACGACGGCCGCCGGATGTAAAGACACGGCATCTGTAACGGCAACGGTTTTCCCGCCACCGGTCGCCCAAATCATGCAGGGCGACTCCATCACTATTTGTCGCAATAAAACGCTGAACCTGACGGCCACGGCTACTGGTGCATCCCCCTTTACCTATGTATGGAGCAACGGGCTTACTTTCCAGACCATACCCGTACAGGCGAGTGCCATGCCCGGAACCACGACAACCTATATCGTTACCGTGACGGATGCAAACGGATGCACGGCTGTACGGTCAATCAAAGTGTATACCCAGAACAATGTAACGCAAACAACAATCGAAAGCGTTGTAAATCCCGGCGTATGCGGCGGCATCGACGGCAGCATCACCCTGCACCCCCAGAATGGTATCCCGCCGTACACCTTTTCGTGGTCGGGAGCGAGTGCGGGGACTCTGCCGGGAATCACCGGCTCGGGTACCATAACCGGATTGAAACAAGGCGGGTATCGAATTACCATAACGGACGCCTCCGGCGGGTGTTCCATGACCCTGCCGCAGATCGTGCTCAATGCTCCCGGACTTACTGTCGAAGTGGATACAATTGTCGGAGTGAACTGCCCCGGCGATGCCACAGGCAGCATTTCCCTGAATGTAAACGGCGTTGCGCCGGTATTTCAATGGAGCAACAACCAGTCGACCGCCTCGATCACCAACCTGCCCGGGGGCATGTACTCCGTAACGATTACAGACGGCAGTTGCACCCAGGTCGTCAATAACCTGGAGGTCACTGCACCCACCCCCATTCAAATCATACAAAACAACCTGCACAACGTCGGCTGTTTTGGCGGCAATTCCGGACTGATCGACCTGGCCATTTTCGGCGCCACACCGCCATATCAGTTCAACTGGTCGAACAGCGCCAACACGGAAGATATCCTGAATGTAGCCGCAGGCACCTATTCGACGACGATAACGGACGCGAACGGCTGCACGTTTACCTCACCGGTATATACCATTGCACAACCTGCACAACTACTCGCTTCCCAAAATACCATACAGCATGTAAAGTGCTTTGGCGGCAATTCCGGCGCACTGTCGATCAATATTTCAGGCGGAACAATGCCTTACCAGGTATTGTGGAACAACGGCGCAACAACAGCGGCATTGACCGGCCTTACTGCCGGGAACTATACCGCTACCGTAACGGACGCAAACGGCTGTACAACAACATTTTCCACTACAGTTATGCAACCCGCAGCGTTGACCCTTGACGAACTGCTGAAAACGGACCCCACCTGTATCGGTTCCAACGATGGTCGCATAGAAGCCATCATTGGAGGTGGCGTCATGCCCTATCATTATAGCTGGAATACCGGACAATCCAGCACCGGGCAGAATATACTGAACGACCAGATCGCCGGTTTGTACGGTCTGACGGTTACGGACGCCCAGGGTTGTAGTCTTGTCTTGAACAATATCGCCCTTGATGCGCCGCAACTGCTGTCGCTCTCCCTGAACGGGATCACACCCGTCGCTTGTTACGGCGACAGTACCGGGCAAATCGACGTAGGTGTTAGCGGCGGAGAAGGAATGCTGGAAGTGACCTGGAACGGTGCAACCGGGAATCTGCCATTGGCACTTGCTCCTGCCGGACAGTATATTTTGCAGGTTCGCGACAGTCGCGGCTGTGCGATCAGCGATACCTTTTCGATCGAGCAGCCAAAATCTCCGCTGGGAGTGACCCTGATCGGCCAACAAAATGCCGCCTGCGCCAAAGAACCGAACGGCAGCATCGATATCTACACGACAGGAGGTGCGCTGCCCTATACCTTTGCCTGGAGCAACGGGGCGGTAACGGAAGACCTGCCCGCCATCCCGGCAGGCACCTTTACGCTCACCGTCACCGATGGCAACGGTTGTACCTATCTGTTCGGGCCATTGACCATCACCGAGCCGCCGGCATTGATCGTGGTTCCGACTGTTACGGACATCCCCTGTTTCGGCGTGCTGACGGGCAGTATTACCCTGGCTGTTTCCGGGGGCATTCCACCATACCGTTATTTCTGGAACACCGGCGACACCACCCAAAACCAGTATTTTCTTCAGGAAGGGGCCTACAGTGTGACGGTGCTCGATGCGATTGGATGCGCACAAATCCTCAACAATTTGACGGTGATCGACAAGGGAAAATCATTTTCCGTACAAACGATCGAGGTGCAGCCGGTCACGTGCCCCGGTACCGACGACGGCAAGATTGTGGTCATGGCCTCAAACGGGACACCACCCTACCAGTTTGCCTGGTCGCCACCAATAGGAGTACATACCAATATTCCGGTGCCCACAGATCAGGCAACTGCGCTATCGGGAGGTGTTTACGCCGTAACGATCACGGACGCTTCCGGCTGTGTGGCAGTTTCGGAACAGTACCTGATCGAAGAATCTCCAGTGATTCTTTTCAACGTCGTCTCGCAAACCAATGTCGCGTGCAAAGGCGACAGCACCGGCGCCATCCTGACCCAACTTTCAGGCGGATTACCGCCCTTTACTTTCCTTTGGAATAACGGCGCCACGACGCAGAACCTGAGTCATATACCCGCCGGGACTTACATACTTACCGTCACCGATTTCAGGAACTGCAAGGTGGTATCGCCGGCGGTGGTCATTTCCCAGCCGGCGCTGGGCATCATTGTTACCCTCGACTCTATTGTTCAGGATAAATGCGGACTGGAGCAAGGCGCCATCTTCTTGCACATCAACGGAGGAACGCCGCCCACGCAATACCAATGGAACAGTGGTCAGCAAACAGCCTCCATTACCGGGCTGCCTGCGGGAAATTACCAACTCACCGTAACCGATATTGCCGGCTGTACAAAAACGACACCTGTCTACGAAATTCAGGCGCTTGCATCGCCGCTTCAATTGGCCGGGGCGGCAACCGACGTGCTTTGCTTCGGGCAAAAGAACGGCTCGATTACCGTGCAGGCCAGCGGAGGCACGCCGCCTTACGGTTATTTCTGGAGCAACGCCCAAAGCGGCGCGCAATTAGAAAACCTGCCTGTGGGAAACTATACCCTGACCCTGACCGATGCCGTTGGGTGTTTTAACTACTATCCGTTTACAATCGGCCAACCGCCTGTGCTCGCGGCAACCTGGACGGTTGATTCGGTTGCCGGCGGCTGGACTGTCGCGCTCGATATTTCGGGTGGTACGGCGCCCTACGACGTCGTCTGGGATGCCGCCAGCGGCAACCAGACCGGCCCCATAGCGACAGGGCTGGCAACAGGGCATTACACGGTGTCGATTACGGATGACAACGGGTGCAAACTGGTACTGGAGGTTTTTGCAGGTACAACAGGCACCTCGCAACCGGTGGTTTGGAAGGGCCTGAGCATTGCGCCTAACCCGGCAACGGGTACGGCATTGCTCAGCCTGGAAACGACACATACTTCGGCGCTGGATATTTCGATATACGACCAGTTGGGCAGGCAAGTGTACGACCTTGGAGTAGATACACGCAGTACGGTGCACGCCGTTCCGCTTGATCTCGAGCGGTTACCGGCAGGCCTGTACTTTATCCGAATCAGGCTCGAAAGTGGTGAGGCCCAGGCGCTCCGGTTGATAAAATCACGGCAATAATGCAGTTTTTCACCATTCTCATTTGCCCTTTACGCGCTTTTGTGGAACTTCGCGCCTTATACTACTTCCTGTGCTGAGCCTGTTCCGCAATAACCAGTTTACCACCGCGATATTTCTGGCAATTTATGTCGGATTGACGCACCTCGCCGCCCTTACCGGCTATTGGCCGGCGCCGGGTGAAGATGTGGTAGACAGCGGGGCATTGTATCGCATGTGGTTCGACTGGCTGGGTCATCATCGCCTTTATTCGGCCATCAGTGCGACGGTGCTGGTATTTATCCAGGCACTTGCGGTTAACATGCTGGCGGATGAATTCCGGTTACTGGGCGACCGGAACTGGCTCCCGGGGCTTTTCTATGCATTGGTAGCCGTTTGCCTGCCCGATTTTCTGTACCTGTCGCCACCCCTGGTTGCCGTGACATTTATTCCGATGGTGCTCCGGCGTATTTTCAATACCTACAAACAGCCCAATGCCACCGGCCTGATCTTCGACGCGGCTTTTTGGACCACAGTGGCCTCCCTGTTCTATCCTCCGGCCATTTTTCTGCTTGCGGCCGTTTTTGCAGGGATCAATATCATGCGGGCTTTTAATTTCAGAGAATTGCTCGTTTTGCTGACCGGGGTAGCAACGCCGGTTTTTCTCGCCTGGTTGTGGTATTTCTGGACAGACCGGGGCGGGGAGTTCTGGGGTATTCAGTTCAATGGATTGTTCCATCGCTACCAGTTTGATTCCAGTTTCAATTATTTTACCATAGTCGAAAGCATCATGATGGGTTTGTTATTTCTCATCGTGCTGCTGAGTTACGGCACCTATTCCTTCCGGAAACTGATACAAATGCAGAAGTATGTCGGGATTTTGTACTGGTTTCTCTTTGCCGCCGGCCTTACACTGTTGCTGCAAAGCAAGGCGCCGCCGGTTCATCTGCTGTTGCTGATGCCGTCGATGGGCATCTTTTTATCCATGACCTTTTCATCCATGAAAAACAAAGCGCTTGCCGAGGTATTCCATCTGTTGCTGCTTTGTTATATCGTTTTTATTCAATTTTTCCCTTTTACATCATAGGACGGCGTATTGCCGGCACCTGAATAAACACAGAGTCAACCATGAAATTTGGCGTTATCGTTTTCCCCGGTTCCAATTGCGACGATGATATGGTACACGTGCTGGGCGACGTGATGGGACAGGATGTTGTGAAAATCTGGCACAAGGATACGGAACTGAAAGGCTTCAGCGAGGGTGACTGTATCGTATTGCCCGGCGGTTTTTCTTACGGCGACTATGTACGTGCAGGCGCGATCGCCCAGTTTTCACCGATCATGAAAGCCGTAAAGACCTTCGCCGCTGCCGGCGGTTATGTATTTGGCGTATGCAACGGCTTCCAGGTGCTCTGCGAATCGCACCTGCTGCCCGGCGTACTGTTGCGCAATGCCAACCAGCAGTTTATTTGTAAAAATGTATGGTTGAAAACGGTGACCCATCGCTCACCCATAACAGCCGGCCTGGACCTCGACCGGCCTCTGAAGATACCGATTGCGCACGCCGAGGGACGGTATTTTGCCGATGAAAAGACACTGGACGCATTGGAAAGCAACGATCAGGTGCTGTTTCGATACTGCGATGAGGCCGGCAACGTGACGCCTGAGGCAAACCCCAACGGCGCGGCGCGCAATATCGCAGGTATCTGTAACGAAAGCCGCAACGTGTTCGGCATGATGCCGCACCCCGAACGGGCAAGCGAATCCGTATTGGGCAACTCGGACGGCAGGGCTATGTTCGAATCTCTTTTGGCAAGTGTGCTGGTGTAATTACTCCTTTTCCGACTTTCCGCCCTCAAACAGGGCGAGGATGATGTTGCCCATATACACGCCGAGTGCCGACTCCACAAACGTGAGGAACATGGTCATGTCCTGAAAATTCAGGATGTTCGGCGCCAGCGCTTTCAGCGAGATCAGGCTCAATACAATGATAAAGTGCCCGTTGACGAGCCATTTGACGAGGCTGTTGATGGGTGCGCCGTTCATATTGACCACATTCGGGTCGGTGATGCTGCGACCCAGGAAGCGGAACACAGCGCCGCCATAGAGCGCCGTGACAGGCGCCAACACCCCCATGAGTGAAGTGAATTCTTCAAAGTCGAAACCACGCAGGATATAGTACACACAGGAGACACCGATGAGTGCAAAGTGATAGATGAGGATAAGCCTCGCTATGCGTACACGCGGGGGCAGTTCCACAGTATTTCGGGTCGGGGTGTCCGGCTGACGCGTAGCCGCCGGAGATTCTGATTTTGTTGCCCTGGACGAAGCCATGGTTGTTGTGCTGCTGGTTGTCATTAGCGTAGGTGATCCGTTAATTTTTTGAAGAGATGCCGCTGGTAGTCTTCAAGGTTGCTCTTATAACGCAAATCCATGTCCTTATAGTCGTTTTTGCGGGGAGGAAATATAATACCGGAGCCATATTTCCCCTGAAACTCCCAGGAAAGTTCCACATCATCGCCTTTTTGAAGACCTTTCACGTATATCCGGTGGTACTCGAAAAACCCGTCGGGACAAATCTCGTAGCTAAGATGCGTCACTTCCATCACAAATTCATCGTAAGTGGTGTAGGAAGTGTCCACCTTGGCGTTCCACAGGACAGGCGTGCCTTTGGGTTTGTAGTAGGCTGCCAGATACCGCCTCGCCTTGGCGGTGACAGCGCCCACTTTTTTGTTCTGGAGCATGATTTTGTTATCGCCGGTATTCACACCCTGCAACGAAGCGGGCGTGCTGACCTCCGACACGGTACCGGAGCGGATATTGCGCTGCTCCACCGGCACCTTGCCGTTGCGGCTGTATACCTTGGCCAAAAAGTGCGCCGGATCATGGCAGCGCACCACTACTTCGGCCTGATCGGGGTGCAGTTCGGCGAGAAAAGCCCACTTCTGCAACAACCGTTCGTGGAAATACTGGCCATTCACCTTCCGGTTTTCCTTTTCCAGTTTTTCCCAGGCACACTGGATGGAATCGCAGGCCGTTTTTGAATCGAATGCCGGACGCAGGAAAAGCGTCACCTTTTTCGACGACACGGCTACGCTGTCGGCCCTGAATATTTTTTCCAGCTTGTTCTGGCCCAGCCAATGGCCGAACTCTTGCTGTTTTTTCTGGAAAAAACTTTTGTCCTGCCGAAGGTCGGCCGACTGCCCCCTTACGCCGGGGGCGCTTTGACAGAGGAGCAGGCAGGTCAGGAGAAAAGCCCGTACAAGACGGTAGGCCATCGCGGAAGATTTTGTTGTGCGATGGAAGACGGTGCAAATTGTATGCTTATTTTTAATAAGTTCCGGTTTAACGTTTTTACAACACGTTCGCCAACTGCTCTTTGATCTTTTCCCATTCGTCTTTTGACGTTGATGGCTCACTCCTGTATAATCGCCCAGTACCGCCCCGCTGAAAACTTCACCGTCGGCGGATTGGCCGGGTTGCTGCGCGGCTCCTCCACCTTGAAGGTCACCGAAAAGGAGCCTTCTATCCGCTTGCTTACCGGGTCAATCTTGTCTACCCGGAAGTAGTTGTCCGTAGCCGTGGTGTCTAAGTAGTAGATGTCTTCGGTGACGTCGCCGTCGTATTTCCAGGTGGAGTATCCAGTTGAAACCATTCCAAATTTCCAGTTCACATTGCTGTAAACATTATACAAAAAATAGTTATGCAAATCAAATTTTGAGATTCCGCCAAATCCAAAACTTTCTCTTTGCTCACCAGAATTCGAGTAGGTCAAAAAAGTTATTGATACCAGATTGCTGTCGAAAGATGTCAAGGTTCTACAAACGGCTGTTGACTTCCAGTTAGCTGTTAACTTTTTCGCATAACCGGCGCCCATACTGGTATCGCCGGGCTGATAGATTGGAACATATATGGGCGGGTCGGGTGGCGGTGGCAGAGGCGGGCCTGATATTTTTTCTTTTTGACACGTTGTAAAAAGAATAGCAGCGCAAAAAATCAGGAATACGTATCTCATGGCGGATGTTTTTAGCGGTTTACGATGATTTACCAAAATGAGGCGGTGAATGGCAGTCACCGCCTCACTAACCCAAGGATTCACTCCTGTATAATCGCCCAATACCGCCCCGCCGAAAACTTCACCGTCGGCGGATTGGCCGGGTTGCTGCGCGGCTCCTCCACCTTGAAGGTCACCGAAAAGGAGCCTTCTATCCGCTTGCTTACCGGGTCAATCTTGTCTACCCGGAAGTAGTTGTCCGTAGCCGTCGTATCCAGGTAGTAGATGTCTTCGGTGACGTCGCCGTCGTATTTCATCGTACCATAGGTTGGGCTAATATAACCGGGTTGCAACGAACTGCCAACCATTTTTTTCAGGCCGTATTCGATCCCATCTTCAAATCGAGGAATGAAGCTAAATCCAAAAGTTTCCCTTAACTCTCCGTAGCTGGAATACGTAAAAAAACCAATCGAAATATAGTTGGTATCGAAAAAAGTTTGCACGCGGCACAAGGCTTCGGCTTTCCAATCCGCGGTCAGTTTCTTCGCATAACCGGCGCCCATGCTGGTGTCGCCCGGTTGGTAGATCGGAACGTATACCGGCGGCTCAGGCGGCGGTGGCGGCGGCTCCGATATTTTTTCCTTTTGGCAATTCGCAAAAAACAGGACGGCGCAAAAAATCAGGAATACGTATCTCATGGCGGAAGTATTTAGCGGTTTACGATGATTTGTAACCAAAGTAGGGCGACGACTGTGAGTCACCGCCGTACCGAGCATGTTTCACTCCTGTATAATCGCCCAATACCGCCCCGCCGAAAACTTCACCGTCGGCGGATTGGCCGGGTTGCTGCGCGGCTCCTCCACCTTGAAGGTCACCGAAAAGGAGCCTTCTATCCGCTTGCTTACCGGGTCAATCTTGTCTACCCGGAAGTAGTTGTCCGTAGCCGTGGTGTCTAAGTAGTAGATGTCTTCGGTGACGTCGCCGTCGTATTTCCAGGTACCGTAAGTAGGAGTTACATAACCGGGGATTAAAGTGCTGCCGGTCATTTTTTTCAGACTGTAAGTTTTATTGCCCTCGAATCTGGGAATAAAGCCAAACCCAAAGGCTTCTCTTATCTCACCGTTTATCGAATAGGTAAAAAAACTAATTGCAATGTAATTGGTATCGAAAAAGGTTTGGACCTTGCAGATTGCTTCTGATTTCCAAGCAGCAGTCAACTTATTGGCATATCCTGCACCCATAGTAGTATCCCCCGGCTGATAGATTGGAACATATATGGGCGGATCGGGTGGCAAAGGCGGGCCTGATATTTTTTCTTTTTGACACGTTGTAAAAAGAATAGCAGCGCAAAAAATCAGGAATACGTATTTCATGGCGGATGTTTTTAGCGGTTTACGATGATTTGTTGCGCACCCGACCAGTTCTCGCCGGTCAGCGATACTTTATACCATCCGGAGGCGATGCTTGCGGGCAATGGCCATTCGCCGGGAATCGAAAAGGCCAGTTTTCCATCTTCGATAAAGGAGGACAGGTCGCCCACGCGCACCAGTTGAATGGACATGGCATCAGTACCCTGGCTGAGGTACTGCCAGCGGCTTTGCTCCGGCTGGGTGAAATTCGCCTCGGTGAGGGGCATAGCGGTCAGAAACTGGCTTTCCTGGGCCAGCGCCACGAAAGCATTACACAAGAGAGAGAGAGAAGAGTCCGCCTGGGGACGTTTGATAACAGGCTAAGCATGATATATACTTTTAAGGTTAAAGAATCAAATAGATATACGACGCCAGTGATTTATGGAATGACCTGAGAAACCGTCTGAGGATTACAACACGTTCGCCAACTGCTCTTTTATTTTTTCCAGTTCGTCTTTCATTTGCACTATCAGCCGCTGGATGTCGGCGTCGTAGGCCTTGGCGCCGAGGGTATTGATCTCGCGGCCCATTTCCTGGGAGATAAAATTGAGGGTGCGACCGGCAGACTGCTTTTCGTTTTCCACCTGTTCGAGGAAGTATTTGCAGTGTTGCTCTAGGCGGACTTTCTCCTCGGTGACGTCCATTTTTTCGAGGTAATAGAGTATTTCCTGCTCGAAGCGGTTGGTGTCGAGGTTGTCTTTGCCGATACCTTCTTCCATGTTGTTGCGCAGGCGTTCGCGCATGCGGGCAAAGCGGCCCTGCTCGTAGGGTGTGAGCTGCGTCAGTAATGACAGAATGCTGTCGACCCGCAGGCGGAGGTCGGTTTCGAGCGCCTTCCCTTCCTGCTTTCGGAAATCCTGGAGTTGGTCCAGCGCCCGGTTCATGGTATCGCAAACCACTTTCCATTCGGCCTCGTTGACCTCTCCGGAGCCGGAGGCCACCACATTGGGGATGCGCAGGATGGCCTGCAGCATGTCGGTTTGGCCCATACCCAGTTCGGCGGTCAGGCGGGTCAGTTCGCGGTGGTAGCCGCGAAACAGCGCTTCGTTGAGGCTGACGGTGGCCGCACCGCTGGCGTTCTGGACATCGATGAGCACGTCGAGTTTGCCGCGCTCCGCGTGGTCGTTGATGATCTTGCGCAGTTCCACTTCCTTTTCCTTGTAATCAGCCGGCAGCCGGATCTTGAGGTCTGTCAGTTTGGAATTGAGGGCCCGCATTTCTACGGAAATCGTTTTTTCGCCGAAACTACCGGTCGCGCGGCCGTAGCCGGTCATGGAAAGCAGCATACTGTAGAAAATGTTTGAATACTGGCGGTTGAGAGGATTGGGAATAGCCTGGCAAAAGTAGAAAAATTAGCCGCCGTCAGCATTGGCGCAAATAATTTTGCCGCTACAATTTTGTAAACTGCTGAATTAGAGCGAGTTTGCAGCGCAGAAAAAAAAGAGCGCCTGAGTACCGCGACACGATGATTTTCTCTGATTTTCAAGGAAATACACGCGGATTTTTTTCAGTAAAAGTTTGTGCGGCTAAAAAATTGTGCGAACTTTGCGTCTCGTTTTTGAAAACACCCAATTTTCGTTCATAACTTATTCAAAATCAACGAAATAAAACATGAGAAAGGCTGACCTTGTGAACGCTATTTCCGAAAAAACCGGCGTGGCTAAAGTGGACGTCCTCGTATCCCTTGAGGAGCTTTTCAAGGAAATCAAAACCACGATGCAAAGCGGCGAAAACGTTTATATCCGCGGATTCGGCAGCTTTGTCATAAAAAAACGCGCCAAAAAAGTGGGTCGCCACATCAAAAAAGGCAAGTCCATCGAAATTCCGGAACATTACATTCCCTCTTTCAAGCCGGCCAAGATATTTACAGAGCAAGTGAAGAAAAATGTTCACGCGCTGCCTAAAGACGAAGTAGAAGACTAAACCAGTCGGTTCCGGTGTTATTCCTGATGAATAAAACACAATATTTGGCCCTTTTCGGCGCTTTGGTTCTGTTTTTGGGTCTTTACTTCGGTTTTGATACCAAGACCGACAAACAAAAAACAACCGAACAATCGCGTGCACTCGTGGGAGAAAGCACCAGTTTGGAAACCCTGACCGCCGATGCAAAAGCGCATCTGGAAGGTTCGCAGGTGACGGAAATAACAGCGTTGGAACAAAAAGCGGCAAACGCCGCTTCAGACCCGGAACGCGCTGCCGCACTAAAACAGCTGTCCGGCCTGTGGTATCGTCTCGGACAAATACCCGTTGCAGGCGGAATAGCGGAGCAAGTGGCGGAGTTGGAAAATGCCGACAGTTCGTGGTCGGTCGCGGGAGCAACGTTTTTTAATGGTCTGGCGACCTCGCAAGACCCGGTTATCCGGCAGTTTTGTGCAGACCATGCGGTTAAAGCATTTGAGAGTGCCGCATCGCTTGCCCCGCAAAATGTAGAATATCGCGTCAATCTGGCCCTGGTGTATGCGGAAAACCCGCCACCCGACAATCCGATGAAGGCCGTGCTGATGTTGCGCGATTTGGAAAGTAAACATCCGGAGAGTGCTGCTGTTTATAATGCACTCGGACGGTTGGCTATAAAGACCGGGCAATGGAGCCGGGCGGTAGAACGCCTCGAAAAAGCCTGGTCGCTCGATAAAATAAATCCGAATACGCCCTGTCTTCTGGCCAAAGCCTATGAAGGTGCGGGCAATTCGGTAAAAGCATCCGAGTTTGCGGCATTGTGCAAATAACAACACCGTCGACTCATAACAGATAACCGGCCTGTACAAAACAGGCACTAAAATTTTCAAGCAGTATGCCTTGCGGAAAAAAGCGTAAACGCCACAAAATTGCCACACACAAGCGCAAAAAGCGCCTTCGTAAGAATCGCCACAAGAAGAAGCGTTAGTAACTGAACCACAGGCAATGTGCAGTTCCGACAGATCGGAGCTTGCCGTGCCGGGGTCAGCGCCGGACGCAACCGTCGTTTTGAAAACGGACACGGTGCATACGTTTGAGTCGGGGAGTACTGGTATAAACCTTTATCAGTATCCATTCATATCACCCCGCCCAACCGTATGCACCGTTCCGTTGAAGTATCTTGTCTGTCATGCCGGACACACTAAGTCCTCCTGATTGGCTTTTTTGTATTTGTTCTTTGGCAAGCCTCCCCCATTTATTGTATCCCTGACCGGAACAATGCTGCACTGACGTGGTCCCCGATGTCATGTGAAACAGCTTCCCTTGCCGATAACAATACCCGCCAGTCCCCGCATTAACCCTCGACGGTTACTTTGACGCCCGTACCGACCCCGGTGCCAGGTCGGAGGGTTTTTTCCTTTGTCAGAAACGGTTAAATCGCTGCTGTTTTTACAAGCGGATCATGCGGAAGCGCCCTTTCCTTCCCAAGGTATTGCCTTACCTGTGGCAAACCATATAAATACCATCGTGGATAAAGAACTTATTATCAACGCCGCTGAAACGGGTGTTGAACTTGCCTTGCTGGAAAACGGCAAACTGGTTGAGCTCCACCACCAAAGAACCAACAACAATTTTACCGTCGGAGATATCCTGATCGGCAAAATCAGAAAAATGATGCCCGGACTGAATGCCGCTTTTGTCGACATCGGCCACCGGAAAGATGCCTTTCTGCATTACACAGACCTGGGCCCGAAATTGCGCTCGCTCGTCAAATGGACCAACGGGGTGATGAACGGAAGCATCAACACGCCCAAACTGGATAACTTCAAATTCGACGATGAGATCGTCAAAACCGGCAAGGTCGACCAGGTACTCAACAAACGCTGGCCTATCCTGGTCCAGATTTTGAAAGAACCGATCTCCACCAAAGGTCCGCGCCTGTCGTGCGAACTCACCCTTCCGGGCAGGCACATGGTGCTGTCGCCCTTTGCCGATTCGGTATCCGTATCCAAGAAAATTGCCAGCGGCGAAGAACGCAAACGCCTTCATACGCTTGCGGAAAGTATCAAGCCGAAAAACTTCGGCATTATCATCCGGACGGCCGCCGAAGGGAAAAAAGTACAGGAACTGCACGAAGAACTGGTGCGCCTGCTGGGGCAGTGGGAAGATATTTACCGGCAACTGAAGACCGTCAACCCGCCGGCCAAACTGCTCAGCGAACTCGACAAACCGGCCAGTGTGCTTCGCGACCTGCTCAGCGACGGATTCAGCCGCATCGTCGTCAACGACAAAGACCTGCTGGCCGACGTACGGGCTTACCTGCAAAACATCAGCCCGGACCAGGTAGGGATCGCACAGTTGTATAGCGGTTCCAAGCCCATATTCGACCATTACAGCATTACCAAGCAGATCAAGGCTTCCTTCGGCAAAACGGCGACGATGAGCAGCGGCGCTTACCTCGTTATCGAGAAAACCGAGGCCATGCACGTCATCGACGTAAACAGCGGCCATAAGATGACGACGGCCGACGTCGATCAGACAATTCTGGGCGTCAATCTGGAAGCAGCGGAAGAAATTGCCCGTCAGATACGCCTGCGCGATATCGGCGGCCTGATCATTATCGACTTCATCGACATGCGCAACCAGGAGCACAAGAAGCAACTGGCCAAGGCAATGGAAGATTTCATGCGGAAAGACCGCTCTCAACACACCATCCTTCCCCTGTCGAAATTCGGTCTGATGCAGATCACCCGCGAACGCGCCCGCCCGGAGGTCGCCGTAGATACTGCGGAAGTGTGCCCCACCTGCGGTGGCACCGGCAAGGTGAATGCGACGATCCTGTTAACCGACGATATCGAACGCGACCTCGAATTTATCATGCAGTCGCGCCCGCGTTCACCGCTGGTGCTGCGCGTGCATCCATATCTGGAGGCCTACCTGAGAAAAGGCATGGCCAACCGACAGGTTCGCTGGTTTATGAAATACAACAGGTGGATTCGTATTCTGCCGAATGCCGACTATCAACTGACGGATTACCGCTTTTTCGACGGCAATGAAGACGAGATACGGTTAAACTGACTACAGGATACATAAGCATGAGCCATCCCGGGTAACGGGGTGGCTCATATTTATCAGGTACAGGTACCTTTTCAGCAATGCGTGCTGTGCGCCCTTTAGAAATGCGGGCAATCACATTTGGGCTTGAACAACCGGCATCCTTCGAGTAAAAACATGCCCGTTATCAGCAGCAAAAATGCCAGGCGCCACCAATTAATTTTTTTCATAGCGGAAAGTCTGTTTACTTTTACAAACGCGAATGTAAGGCGCAACCCTTGCCCCACAAAATTTTTTAACGCAGCCGTCGTCGTCCCGACGCGTAAGTCCTGCCATCTTGAAGAAGCGAATACTCGTCGCACCATTGAACTGGGGGCTTGGTCACGCCACCCGATGCATCCCGCTCATTTCAGCACTTGATGAAATGGGCCTTGAGGTGCTGATGGCATCCGACGGGGTTGCACTTCATCTGCTGAAAGCCGAGTTTCCCCACTTACCCGCATTTCGCCTACCCTCCTACCGTATCCGGTACGATTCCAGCAATATGGTGATGAATATCGGACGCCAGCTTCCCCGCATCATGTACGCCATACGTGCAGAACAATGGGCCACGGAACGACTGGTGCGCGAGCAAAACATACAGGGCATTATTTCCGACAATCGATACGGGTGTTTTGCTTCCCGGACCCAAAACGTGATGCTCACCCACCAGTTGAACCTTCGCGTTCCAAATGCCATGCTGGAATGGATCGCAAACAGGGTTTTGCGCGGTGTACTGGGAAAGTTTGGCGAAATCTGGGTACCCGACGTCGCTGAAGCCCCCGGGCTTTCCGGCGATTTGTCACATGGTGAAAGGCAGGCGCACCCCAATGTCCGGTTTATCGGTCCGCTTTCGAGGATAGATATCCACGCCATTGAGCAGGAGTACGATGTGGCAGTCGTTTTGTCAGGCCCCGAGCCGCAGCGCACCTATCTCGAGCAGCGGTTGCTAGAACAAGCCATGCTCTTGCCTCAGAAATTTATTTTTATCCAGGGGAAAACCCAGGCCAAGGAGCACCACTATGCGGCGGAAAACATCGAGATGGTATCCTACCTGACTTCCAGGGAACTCAATGAAGTACTGCTGGCGAGTGGCGTACTCATCTGCCGCTCCGGTTACAGCAGCATTATGGACCTGGCCGCCATTGGTAAAAAAGCCATACTGATTCCAACGCCCGGGCAGACCGAACAGGAGTACCTCGCCGACATGTTTGCCAGCCACAATACCTTTCTGGTGCAAAAACAGGAAGAAATTGATCTGGAGGCAGGACTTGAACAGGTCGGGAACACCATCGGCTTTACCGCTACCCGGTTTGGACATAACCTGTTTCAGGACGCGCTGGAGCATTGGGTGAAACAACTGGCCTAGACAAGCCTGGCCTTCCATACAACGGTACGGCAATCTACTTGCCCGTCATGTTCATGGCGCGTTCCAGCCCGATGGTTACAAAGGTTTTGATCACCTCACCGGCTTTTTCCAAAATATGCGGCAGCTCTGCCCTTTCATCTTCGGTCCATTTGCCCAATACATAATTCACCTGCCGGCCTTTTGAAAAGGCATTGCCGATGCCGATGCGAAGACGCGGGTAAGCGTCTGTTCCGAGCAGTTCCTGAATATTTTTGAGCCCGTTGTGGCCGCCGTCGGAGCCTTTTGAACGCAGCCGCTGTTTGCCAAATGCCAGGTTCAGGTCGTCGAGAACAGTGAGGCTGTTTTCCAGCGATATCTTTTCTTTTTGAAGCCAGTACCGGATTGCCTTCCCGCTGAGGTTCATATAGGTATTGGGCTTCAGCAGGATAAGGGTTCGACCTTTATATTTTACCTGGGCCAGTTCGCCGTGGTGGTCGTCGTTCCATTTCCCGTCAAGTTCCTTGCAGAGAAAATCGACAACTTCGAAGCCGATATTATGCCGCGTGCCATCGTATTCATAGCCAAAGTTGCCCAGACCCGTAATCAGATATTTCATGGTAAAATAAAAGCCGTTTGGAAAATCGCGCAAAGGTACAATCTCGGGTTTGGTAAAATTTGGTATCGCACCCAACTTTTATAGAACTTTGCGCCCCTTATTCACATCATCTTCACCTTATATAATATGCGAATCATTTTTCCATCGCTTTTCATGCTATTTATTGGCTCCGGGATTTTCCAGGGCGCCTGTCAGGATACTGCTAGCACAACCTCAGAATCTACACCGGTTGTAGACACCATGCCAGCCAATGCCAGTTTTGTCGCAGTGTCCTTCCGGGATCTGAATTTCTGGACGGAAAAAGGCTTTTTTTGTATCGCCTCCATTGTTGACAATAAACTCCCGGAATGGCAAAAGATATGGGTACGCATTGAGCTGCTGGATTCTTCGGGCCAGGCATTGACTATCAATGGCAAACCCGATATGGTTGTGCGATGCTTTTCGGATGCAATTCCGCCGATGGGCGCCAGTTCGTTTTTCCAGGCCATTTCTCTTGACCATATATCCGGCCGACCCGATTCCTGCAGGGTAACAGGAGCCGGCGCAGTGCATGTCGGTCCGGGCCCCATTCTTGTCTCCGGCGAGGTCGGAGGCGTTCGTATGCTCGTACCCGACCCAAAAGACTCGACCAAAACCGTTGAAGTCACCCACCAGATTTCCGCTGAAATAGACAATCCGCTGAACTACACGGTGAATCACCCCAGAATTGTGATACTCCTGTATGCAAAGGACAAAAAACTCTATTTTGCGGAGTCCATCAATCCGGAAGATACCGCATCGACCCGTTTGCGGTTGGAAAAACCCGGACCAATCAGGCCTCAGGAGAAACGCCGCTTTTATTATCCGGTTAACTATCCCAATCTGCCCGGAAAACTTCAGGAGACGTATATCGATCACACCGACGTACAATACTTTGAGGCCAGGCAATGACGGGTATGTTGTTTGGGGTATTTCCCTGTTTCCGGCAATTCAGGAAATCATGGCACTGGAGTCAGAATATACCTTGCCCAATATATTTTTTCAATTTGCCGGGACGATCCGGCTTTCGAGCAGAATTGGACCCTTTGGCGATATTTAATTTCGAAACACCGGATTTTTCATCGGGCCGCGAATACTTTGTTTCCCCAGTCTCAAAAAAAATATAAAAAATTTTGACGCACCCCTTTGTAGAATCAGCAATTGCCTTACCTTTGCGCCCGCTTCGGAAGAGAGGCTAGAGCAGGGATAGAGGAAATGAGGAGGATTGGGGTGTTGGGGAGATGTTGGTGTTGTGTTAAAAAAAAGTTTGGTTGTGGTTTGGTTAGAAGGGGAGAGAGGTTCTATCTTTGCAGCCCGCTAAATGAAGCGGCGAGAAAAATTGATATAGGAACTGCTTCGGCAGGGATATATAAAGAGTTCATTGACAGATGGAAAGCGAAAGGCTTTGTAGTGTAGATTCGGTAAATAAATCGGATCATCGAATAAAAGAGAGTGGAAAAGAGATGGGTTTAAGGAAAGGACTTTGGCATCGAAGAACGACGTAGTGTTTTAGGACACTATAAAGAATATACGATGGAGAGTTTGATCCTGGCTCAGGATGAACGCTAGCGGCAGGCCTAATACATGCAAGTCGAACGGGCTTATGTTTTTCGGAATATGAGTTAGTGGCGCACGGGTGAGTAACACGTACATAACCTACCTTCAAGAGGGGGATAGCCTTGGGAAACTGAGAGTAATACCCCATAGTATCAAGTTGCGGCATCGTGAGTTGATTAAAGCTGAGGTGCTTGAAGATGGATGTGCGTCTGATTAGCTAGTTGGTGAGGTAACGGCTCACCAAGGCGACGATCAGTAGGGGGCGTGAGAGCGTGGCCCCCCACACGGGTACTGAGACACGGACCCGACTCCTACGGGAGGCAGCAGTAAGGAATATTGGTCAATGGAGGGAACTCTGAACCAGCCATGCCGCGTGAAGGATGACGGCCCTCTGGGTTGTAAACTTCTTTTGGATGGGGCGAAAAAACGGGATTTATCCTGGACTGACGGTACCATCAGAATAAGCACCGGCTAACTCCGTGCCAGCAGCCGCGGTAATACGGAGGGTGCAAG
>CALMBD010000030.1 GCA_937861115.1 uncultured Bacteroidota bacterium
CAATGTCTCAATTTCTTTCTTTTCTTAATCATACGTAAAACAACTAGATCTACACATTTTTCCAACACTATGCATTCTTCGAATCCCTTCCAGCCCGTATCCAGACTTAAGAGGATTGAAACAAGAGCTGCAAAGAAGATACAATGCAGGAGAAATGCTTCCAGCCCGTATCCAGACTTAAGAGGATTGAAACCTTACAGAAGCCATCAAAGCAATTTCCAGTGATTTCTTCCAGCCCGTATCCAGACTTAAGAGGATTGAAACAACCCGGCCAGCCAGCGAACGGCGAAGACGACAACTTCCAGCCCGTATCCAGACTTAAGAGGATTGAAACTATCAAAACCAACACTTGCGTTTCCGTCGTCAACGACTTCCAGCCCGTATCCAGACTTAAGAGGATTGAAACTTCTCCCAACTGCCCTCCACCCCGATTACGGAGTTTCTTCCAGCCCGTATCCAGACTTAAGAGGATTGAAACCAGACTAAGGAGAGCGATCAGCACCACGAAAATTCTTCCAGCCCGTATCCAGACTTAAGAGGATTGAAACTAAAATTGGCCAACAGCTCGGCCGGGGCAAAAGTTCTTCCAGCCCGTATCCAGACTTAAGAGGATTGAAACTTGCTTTTCAGTTAATCCTATTTTCTCAAGATTGTCTTCCAGCCCGTATCCAGACTTAAGAGGATTGAAACTTCTCGTTCGACTCCACGATCCCGCACAGCTCGGCTTCCAGCCCGTATCCAGACTTAAGAGGATTGAAACTACTTTAAATCTGAAAGTCTCATCAAATATATTCCTTCCAGCCCGTATCCAGACTTAAGAGGATTGAAACTTATATCGAGGTTCAAAACCCCATCCGTTGGATTCTTCCAGCCCGTATCCAGACTTAAGAGGATTGAAACTCTCTCTCCTGAAATATGGGTTGAGTACTCATGTACTTCCAGCCCGTATCCAGACTTAAGAGGATTGAAGCCCAATAGCCGGGATGACTTCAAATCATCCCGGCTATTTTTTATACAGCACATATCCTGATAACAAGATGATGGAAACTTCGTCTGCCGCTCCTGCAACCCCACCCCCGACCCCTCCCCCGATGGGAGGGGAGCGCGTTGCTTCAGGGATTTGGCTGTCATCCCATACCCAGACCGGGTGGTGTACTCTACGGCTCCCCTCCCATCGGGGGAGGGGTCGGGGGTGGGGTTGCACACGGCTCGTGTTTTTTTTCGCCGGCTGAAGCCGGCGGTACCTTGAATCCCGTACTTTTGCCCGCCTAAGCATCCGGAACGTGAATTTCTTCGCCCGACTCCTGCGCCGCTGGTACCGCGGCATCCCGCAAGACGAAACCGGCAAACTCCTCTGGGGGAGGTATTTCCGGCGATTATTGCTCAAGTTGATCCTGTTGTTTTTCGGGACCACCATCGGCATGACCCTGCTGTACACGCTGCTGCCGGTACCTGCTACCCCGCTCATGCTCCAGCGCTGCTGGGAACAGGCCTGGGACTCGACCCGCGAGATGCGCATCCGCCACGACTGGGTGTCGTTCCGGGAACTGTCGCCGCACCTGCAACTGGCCGTCGTATGCGCAGAAGACCAGGATTTCCTGGAGCACGAAGGTTTCGATTTCGAAGCCATCGAAAAGGCGTACAAATACAACAAGACGCACAAACGCAAACGCGGCGCCAGCACGATCAGCCAGCAGACGGCCAAGAATGTATTCCTCTGGCCGGGACGGTCGTGGTTGCGCAAGGGGCTGGAGGTCTATTTCACCTTCCTGATCGAAACGATCTGGAGCAAGGAGCGCATCATGACCGCCTACCTCAACAGCATCGAGTTTGGCGACGGCATCTATGGGGCGGAAGCAGCGGCGCGGTTCTATTTCAAAAAAAGCGCCCGGGAACTCAACCGCCAGGAATCGGCGCTGCTGGCCTCGGTGCTGCCCAATCCGCTGGTCTACAAGGTCGATAAACCATCCGGCAAGGTACGCGAGCGCCAGCAATGGGTGCTCGGTCAGATGCGGATGTGGGGCGGAAAAATTGACTATGAAACGCCGAATACGCCGAAAAAGGCGGGAAAGTGATTAAGTTCTGCGAATTATTCCTGCGTAACAGGAAACTCATTTTTAATCAGCGTCAATCTGCGGGATTTTTCTGCGGAATCTGCGGGAAACATCTTGCGGAATCTGCGGAACATATCTCTTGCAGGAAACACCACATACATGTCGAAACAGAAAAAGAAACCAGGCCCCCCTACGCCTGACCCGGTATCCATAAACCCGGCGCCGTCACCCGAACCGGCCATGTCGTTTTTCGAGCGCCCCTGGCTGCCCGAACTGGCCCTGGCTGCCGCAGCGATCCTGGTCTTCGCAGCATCGGTCGGCAACGGCTTTGTCTTTTTCGACGACGACAAGGCGATCCTGTACAACAAGGCGCTGCAATCGCCTTCGCTGGGCAAGTTCTTTTCCGGACAGAACCTCGGCATGTACGCGCCGTTCACCTGGATGGCCTACTGGCTCGGCAGCGCGTTCTCGGGTCAGGATGCCTGGGGCTACCACGCGCTCGGTCTGGCCCTGCACGCACTGAACGCCGTGCTGGCTTTTTCCTTTTTGAAAAACCTGACCGGCAGGCACTGGGCGGCTTTTTTCGCAGCGCTGTTGTTTGCCGTCCATCCCATGCAGGCAGAGGCGGTGAGTTGGGCCGCCGCACTGAGTACGGTGCTGTTCTCGACGTTTTACCTGCTCAGTCTGCTGGCCTATCTCCGGTGGCGCCGCTCCCCCACCCTGCCCTGGATCGGGCTCTCCCTGCTGGCCTTTTTGGCCGCCTGCTTGTCCAAATCTGCTGCGGTGACGCTCCCGCTGGTATTGGTGGCCGTGGATTTTTATTTAAACAAAAAAGAGTTAAGAAAATATTGGCTGAGTAAAATTCCATACATCATTCTGGCAATTGCATTCGGTTTGTACACCTTCAGCACACGGGCGAAGGAAGGGCACGACATCGAGGCGACATCGGCTGCTTTCTCGGCGCTCGACCGTTTCCTGATGATCTGCCAGACCTTGCTGTTTTACCCGGTCAAATTGCTGGCGCCGCTGGGCTACTCGGTGTCGTACCCGTTCGTGAAAATGGACGGCGTGTGGCCCTGGACCTACTACGCGGCGCCCCTGGCCTTGATCGCCCTGGCGGGACTGGTCTGGCGCTACTGGCGCAACCTGCCCGAGCGCCTGCTGGGTCTGGCGCTGTACCTGCTGCCGCTGTCGGTCATGCTGCCGTTCCGCACGGTGGGCAGTTTTGAGTTGCGTTCCGACCGCTATGTGTACCTCTCCTCGCTCGGCCTGTTTTTTCTTGCCGGGGTACTGCTCGAAAAGATCCGGCCGTCAACGCGCAACGGGGTGATGCTTGCGGCAGCCGGCCTGTTTGGTTTCCTGGCGTTCCGGCAGACGGAGGTCTGGAGCGACGGGGTAAAGTTGTTTCAGAATTGCGTCGACAAAACCCCCGAATCGTCACTGTGCCAGTGCAATCTCGCCTACAACGAACTCATCAGCATGGATTTCGAAAACGCAGCCTACCACTACTCGGAGGCGCTGAAATACGATCCCACGACCATCGAGGCGTACAATGGCCGCGGTCAGGCGTATTTTCAGTTGCGGCGTATCCCGCAGGCGCTCGCCGATTTCGACCAGGCCATCCAGGCGGGTATCGTGACGCCCAAACTGTTCCTCAACCGGGGCAAATGCCTTGTCATGCTCAACCGCCCGCAGGAGGCCGTGCCCGACCTGACGCGCAGCCTCGAACTGGAGCCCAAATCGGCGGAAACGTATTATTTCCGCGCTGTGGCCAATGAAAAAACGGGGCATCCCGATCTGGCGCTCGCCGACTACGGCAAGGCCATCGACCTGAACCCGAAGTACGTGGAAGCACTGGTCAACCGCGGCATCCTGCTCTACGGCGCCCGCCGTTTCGACGACGCAGCAGCCGACTATAGCGCTGCCCTCGCGGCCGCACCGCCGCAGGTGCAGCCCATGATACTCGTCAACCGCGCCAATGCCTACCTCCAAACAGGCAAACTCGACGACGCCCTCGCCGATGCCAACGCCGCAGTCCAACTCAATCCGCAGTACGCGCGCGGGTACCACACGCGCGGGGCGGTACACCTGAAACGCGGGGAAATGGCGGAGGCAGCGGCGGATCTGGCCAGGGCGCAGGAGAAATAAGGAGGTTGCGGGTTGCGGAGGTTGCGGGTTTCGGGTTTAAGAGGTTTCGGGTTGTGCGTTACTTGAGATCGTAACTCGTAAATGCAACTGTGGGTCTGATAAATGTCATCGTGAGTTTGTCCTGTTGTAAACATCCGTCCGCTCTACGGGGGGTAATTGTGATGCTGCCCGCCCGTAGGTCGGACGGGTATTTACAATATGACAAGGGAACTTCGAGGCGTTGCTTTTAATCGATCACAACAACCGTTTTGCCAAGATGGCAACATGCCTTTCGTCATCGTGAGTTTGTCCTGTTGTAAACATCCGTCCGCTATACGGGGTAGACGCGATGCTACCCGAACGCGATCCGGACGGGTATTTACAATATGACAAGGGAACACCGAAGCATTGCGTCACCTGAGTTTGTCCTGTTGTAAACATCCGTCCGCTAATACGGGGTAGACGCGATGCTACCCGAACGCGATCCGGACGGGTATTTACAATATGACAAAGGGTGCGCGTACGTAACCCGACCCAATACTTTCAACCCAACAAAGAGGTAACCCAACCCGAAACCTCTTAAACCCGAAACCCGAAACCTCTTAAATCCCGAAACCCCCAAAAATTACCTCAATGGTTTGTTAACCCCCCTCCAATTGCCGGATACGGTTTTATTTTTGCCGCTTATTTTTATTCAATGGCGACACCTTTGTCGCAAAACCCGCGTCATGTCGACGATTTGCTCATGAAGAAAACACTACTATCCTGTCTCTGCCTCCTCTTTTCGATTGCTTTTGTCAGGGCGCAGACCTACGAATACAAAAACGGCTTCTGGTACAATGGTTCTGATTTCACCAAGGGTACCTGGTACGTCGTGAAGGGCGCCTTCAGCAAAAAAGCGCCTTCGAAAATCGATTCCGTCATTGATTTGCAGGAACGCTGGGTGGTGCCACCCATAGGCGATGCCTACTGTTCCAGCCTGGCCGACAATCCTTCGGCTGCCAATGCACTCAAGATGTACCTCGAAGAGGGCGCTTTTTACCTCCAGGTGCTCGGCAATACACTGGAAGGTCGCGCCAACGCCCGCCAACTGCTCAGCAGCAAGCCGGGCATGCCCGACGCGGTTTTTGCCAACGGCGGTATTACCTGCTCGCTGGGCTACCCCTTCCTGAAATACGAAGGCCCGGCCCAGGGCGTGCGCAACCTCAAAGCGCAGGTCGACCAATACGGCGAGATCCGCGAGCAACGCAAAATGATGGGCGACGGCTACTGGTTTATCGATAACAAGGACTCGCTCAACAAAATATGGAGCAAGATCAAGGAGCAAAAGCCGGACATCATTTCGATTTACCTGCTCGACAGTGACAAAAATGGCGGCAAGGAAGGCAAAGGCCTCGACCCTGAGACAGCCAAACTGGTTGCCAAAAAAGCCCGGAAATCGGGTATGCGGGTGTATGCCCACGTCGAAACGGTCGATGATGTGCGCCTGGCCCTGAAGATCGGCGCCGACGGTATCGCCAACCTGCCCGGCCACGACTGGGACGGCAAAGGCGATCCTGCTAAATTTGAACTGAGCGACGCCGACCTGAAACTGCTGGCCAAAAAGAAAACAGTGGTCATTCCGCTGTTCTCCCACGGCCAGAGTGCAGCCGACCGGGCCAGCGTACAGGCGTTCCAGGTCAAGACGTTCGTGCGCCTGCTGGAGAACGGAGTCAACCTTGTGCTTGGGTCCGACGATATGCAACGCACCACCCGCAGCGAACTGAATTACTGGTTCACCCTAGGCAATATCGACAACCCGAAGGTGCTGAAAGTGCTCTGTGAAAACACCCCGCGCGCCATCTATCCAAAGCGAAAAATCGGCAAGATCGAAGACGGTTACGAAGCCAGTTTTATCGTTTTGGACGATAATCCCCTTAACAACATCCTTAAACTGCGTCTTTCATCGTTTAAGGTGAAAAACGGAAAAATTCTGAAATAAAACACCGCTCATGCGCCTCATCCTCTCTATACTGACCCTGCAATTCCTGTTCCTTCAATCCGATTTTGCAAACACCCCCGAACCGAAACAAGCCGCCGACCAGAAGGTGATCAGTGGCGTGGTGCTGCTGAACAACAAAACCGCACCCGATGCCAAGGCACTGCTGGCGGCACTGAAAAAGACCTGGAAACTTCGCGTCGACTCGTCCAGTATTGCCGACAAGACGATCGTGTTCGCCGAGTCGAACGCCACGGTCATGATCGCATTCCTGGACTACCCCGTCGCACCGGCAGAAATCCGGACGGCCGCTCAACTGTCCTGGCTCTGGCGCAATGCCGGCGAGGAAGCGCTGCGCCACCAGTCGCAGGTTGTCATTTCAGTTATCGGCACCAGCGCCAAAACACTCGACTTGTATCAACTTTTCACCAAGGTGGTGGGCGGCGTGCTGGAGCAAACCAATTCTTCCGGGTGCTACATGGCCGGACAGTATTTGCTGCTTTCCAAGGCATTTTATACGGCTGCCGCCGCCAACATGCGCGACAACAAGACCCTGCCGCTGTACTGCTGGACCTATTTCGGCATGATCTCTGAAAACGGGAAAAGCAGCGGCTATACCTACGGCCTGCAGGAATTTGGTCTGGAGGAAATGGAGATCGTCAATGCCGAGTATTCGGCGCAGGAAGTACACGCGATGCTGTACGATGCAGCCCAGACTGTTGTGCAGTACAATTTGAAACTGGAAGACGGAAAGGAATTCACCACCCTCGAGGGGCAGAAATTGATTGCCCGACGCTCCAAAGCGGCTTTTCAGGAGGGTGAGACGTTGAAACTGGAGCCGAAGTAGGATTGTTGCATTGTTGTCATTGTTGGATTGCGACCAGGCTTAACGTACCAATGCTCCCTTGTCATATTGTAAATACCCGTCCGATTCGCGTGCGGGTAACATCGCATCTACCCCTCGTAGAGCGGACGGGTATTTACAATATGACAAACTCACGTTGACTATTGGGCTCATGTCGTGCAGCAAAAGTTGTTGCTCGTCGCAATCCAACAATGCCAACAATGGAACAATGTTACTTACGATGGCACATCCAGACGTTCAATTCACCACCGTAACATTTCCGTGAAACTGTTTGCGCCGCCCGTCGGTGTACTCCACCACGGCGATCCAGGGATACACGCCGGGCTGTACTGGTTTGTCGCCCCAGCGACCGTTCCAGCCCCTGATGGGGTCGTTGGGCAGGAAGTCGCCGCGTTCAAACACGATCCCCCCTCCCCTGCTGTAGATGTTGAGTGAAATGATCCGCAACACACCTTCACCGGCATAAAGGGTAAAATAGGCGTCCTGATTGCTGCCGGGCTTGATCACATTGGGAAAATAAAGATTCGTTTTTTCGACAAAAACCGTCAAATGGTCGCGTGCCAGGCAGCCGTCGGGCGTCCTGACTTCAATGGCAAAATCGGTGGTTTCCGACAGGCGCACCTCCTGTTTCAGGGTATCTGCAACCGTGAACATATCGGGCGGACGCCAATCTATCGACTTGAGTGGAATACCGTCGGGCGATATCTGGGCAGTCAGTTTGACATACTCACCGGCAACCACCGTATCGGCTGAAGCGATGAGCCGCACCACCAGATCCTCCGGTTCGGGGACGGTGGCCGACCAGTATTTCACGCAGCCGGATGCATCCCGGACATAAATGGTGTACACGCCGGGCCAAAGCCTGTCGAAGAGCGGATTGGTACTAAATGCCTGACCATCAATAGAATAGTAGAAAGGTTTTTCGCCGCCAAAAACGGCGCTTACCCTTATGATGCCGTTGCGGAGTCCGTAGCACTGAACAGAATGAATGTCCAGTTCGATACTGTCGACACAGGCGGCGAGGGCAAAACTTTGGGCCCAAAAAAACAACGCTAAAACAGAAATGGGCCTGAGTAAGGATTTGCTCATGGTAAGTGGCGGCGCGATTATGTTGGATGGTTAGAGCGTGCGACACTCGGATTTGCTGCCTAAAGGTAAGAATTAATTCACGATAAATTAAATAGCCGCAGCTACCAGGCGATGGAACTGGTGTACTCCTTTCTCCTGTGCCGGCGAAAAACGGCCGTGTTTATAAAAGCGGGAACGGGTCCCGATTTGCACCTGTTCCACCACAGCCTCGTCTTCGCGTTCCACCAGGTCGAGGTCGGCGCCGGCGCCCTTGCCCAGCCTGGAAGCGTCCCAGACATAAGCCCTGAAACTGACCCTGGTCAGGTCATGC
Organism: uncultured Bacteroidota bacterium; assembly: GCA_937861115.1. Taxonomy (GTDB): domain Bacteria; phylum Bacteroidota; class Bacteroidia; order Chitinophagales; family Saprospiraceae; genus M3007. Next base: position 8,424 of record CALMBD010000030.1, read on the forward strand.
TGCAATGGGCGCACGATGTTCAGCGAAAGTCCCCAGGGGTAGAAATTGAACATGATATTCGGAAAAAGCCAAAAGAAGTAGCCGGCAATCGCCTGTCCGTAATGCTCGTGTCCCTCCGGGAGTGTAAATACTTCTTCGCCGCCTTTAGAAACACCGACCTGTACATTGCCCCAATCGAACAACTCGGTTCGGTAAGCGCCCCAGTCGAGTGTGGCCGCCAGCGCCTTGTGCACAAAAGGAATATGGAAACCTTCGAGGTAGTTGTCGCAGTACAGCGCCCAGTTGGCTTTGACGAGATAATCGCGGGAGCGCGCTGCATCAAAACGGAACTGTTCCACGGGCAGGAATCCGATCTTGCGCTCCATACCGGCGACCCATTCATCGAAAGGGAAGGCCGGGGCGATGGAGGTAAAGGAGAACTGCCGCCATTGATGCACCGGCAACCGGGTGAGATTGTCGTCGGCACAGGGGAAATTCTCCATGCCTGCCGTCTCGGGCATGGCAGCAAAGCGACCATCGGGGTGAAAGCGGCGACCGTGGTATCCGCAGATGATGCCGCGCTCCAGTTTACAGGGGTGTTCTACCAATATCTTTCCCCGGTGGGTACACACGTTGGACAGGCAATGCGGAACGTTTTGGGCATCGCGCAAGAGCAGTAATGGCTCTTCAATAAAATTGTCCATAAACTGGAACGGCATGGCGTCGTTCGGCAATTTGACCGTTTCCTCTGCGTGGGTGATTATCTGCCACGACCGGGCAAATATTTTTTCCCGGCATGCTTCAAACGCTTCGGGGGTATTGTAGAAGGCGCCTGGCAGCGTGGCAGCACGGTTGATATCTGCGTCGATCTGGTACATATTACCTCTTTTCTGGCAAAATTAAGCGGCAACATGTGTTCCGGCGTCGCTGATCAAGGTTTATATTTTGTCAACATACTACCTTCACCCCATGAAATATGTTTTGCAACTCGCGGCAATTGCCCAAAAGCAACGCCGGTACATTATCGGGCTTATGTCCGGCACTTCCCTCGATGGCCTGGACGTAGCGTTGTGCGCCTTTGAGGGCGTCGGGCCCCAAACCAGAGTGGAAGTACTACAGTTTGAAACACGGGGCTACGACGATCATTTCAAAAACGAAATACGGCGTGTTTTTGCCAAAAAAGAGGTTGATTTTCAGCACCTTGTATTGCTCAATGTGCTGGTGGCGGAACGCCATGCCGCCATGGTGAACCAGTGCCTGGCCAAATGGAATATCCCGGCAGCATCGGTCGACCTGATTGCCAGCCACGGGCAGACGGTTTTTCACGCGCCGCGGGTTTTTCACGGTATGGCCGATTACCCCGACGCCACGCTCCAGATCGGCGACGGCGACCATATGGCCCGGCGCACGGGTATCATCACGATCAGCGATTTCCGGCAGAAACATATTGCCGCCGGCGGCGAAGGCGCTCCGCTGGCGTTGTACGGCGATTATTTCCTGTTCTCCAAACCCGGTGAAAACCGCATCCTGCTCAACATCGGAGGTATTGCAAATTTTACCTGGCTGCCCGCCGACGGCGATACGGCCAGGGCCTTTGCCACCGATACCGGGCCGGGCAATACCCTGCTCGATGTGTTTGCCCAGCGCCTGTTCGGACAGGCATTCGATGAGGATGCGCGGATCGCGCGTTCCGGAACCGTCGATACTGTCCTGCTGACAGCGCTTCGTTCCGATCCTTTTTTCGCCAAACCTTTCCCCAAAACCATCGGCCCGGAACTGTTCTCTCCGGAATGGGTACAAACGGCAATCCAAAACTGCTATCCGGGCGAAACGGGAGCATTCCCGGCACCGGTAAAACCGGAAGACCTTCTGGCCACCCTGGCATGCCTTACGGCAGAAACGATCGCCGAAGCCGTGCAGCGCACCCTGGCAGCCGTACAGACGCCCGTCAGCATGTACCTCAGCGGCGGCGGTGCGCACAATCCGCTGGTTGTCAAATACCTGGAGGAACTACTCCCGGACGTTACCATGCTGCCCATGGCGCAACTGGGCGTACACGGCGATGCCAAGGAGGCTGTGCTGTTCGCCGTCCTGGCCAACGAAACCGTGGCGGGCGAGATACCTCCCGGCGCTACCCTGGGCGGTATTCCGCTGGTGAGCATGGGCAAGATTTCGTTTCCGGGGTGAAACCCCACCCCCGACCCCTCCCCCGATGGGAGGGGAGACGTAGAGTACACCACATTACTTTTGTTTCAATACCAATTACCTTCAAAAGTAGCGTGTCTCCCCTCCCATCGGGGGAGGGGTCGGGGGTGGGGTTGACGATACTCTTCCAAACTTATCCACTATCCAATACCAGTTTATTCCATCCACCTTAATATACTTGCGCCTTGTTCCGCGTCGTAACACACCTCTTCAGAAAAGCAATTACCAAATGAATGACTCAAACTGGACCGTTTCTGCCTCTGATAGATACCTCGGAGCCTGGGGCGAGATCAACAGCCGACTTGCATTGCGGCAGACTGTGCGTTTGTCGTATGTATCCATATCCTGGGTAATGCTCGGGATCGTAGCCAGCGTGGTATTGACCGATTCCTTTACCCATAACAACTTCGGTTTTTTGCAGCAGGCCACCATTGGACTGCTACTGACTTTTATTCCGATCATGTCGCTGGCGTTCAGCCTTTGGTCGTATTACGACGATTTCCTTCTTGGGTTATTGAGTTGTTTATGCCGAACGCTGGAATCAGGCTATGAACCGACTGCGGGAATAATTCCGCCAGGTTGGCATACGCCCAGCCAGAACTGGCTTTCGGAAGCCCGAACGGTGCGTAAGTATTTTGATTGGGCCTTTCACGGTATTACTTACCTGACCTCGATTATTACGGCAATTATTACGATGATCAGCGTAAAAAACACCTTACTGCTCGTCGGCTTTCTGCTTGCCCAGGTCGTTTTTTGTATTTTGACTACTGTTGTAAATAATGTGTCGAGCAAAAAACGGAAAGACCTTCGCAATGACTTCTCCTACGACTGGGTATTAGGGGAATACAAAAGAAATCAGGATTTAAAACGTTCAAAACCATGACCTTATCTAGATGTTTTCTTGCCGTCGCGTTGTTGCTCAGCGCGATTCATTGCAAAAACACCGGCTCCTACGAAACCCCGACCATACAGATCGGCGTAGTAGTATCCGACCTGAATCGCTCGCTTGAGTTTTACAAGAACGTACTGGGCATGGAAGAGACGGGTATCATCAACCTCGATGCGGATTTCGGCAAGGAATCGGGACTAACGGGTGGCGTGCCGACGCAGGTAAAAGTGCTGAGACTGGAGGACTCCAAACTCGCTACAGAATGGAAGATCATGACGTTTGACAGTCTGCCTCCGGTAACCCGGTCAACCCATATTCAGGACGCGGTGGGAATGCAATACATCACCCTTTCCGTCAATTCCATGGCTCCGTTCCTGGAGCGGCTCCGGAAAAACAACGTCCCGCTACTCGGGAATTCGCCGGTAGAATTGCAAAAGGGCCGTTATTTTGTTCTCTTCCAGGACCCCGACGGCATCTTTATTGAACTGATCGGCAATGAATGATTCTGGCGCAATACCTTTGCGTGTATGAATCGCCAGACATTAATCGCCGAAATTTTTAGCAAAAAGACCTTTCTCTGCGTAGGACTTGACCCCGAGCCGGAGCGTATCCCCGCTCATCTTGCCGGGCACGACGACCCGGTGTTCGAGTTTAACCGGCAGATCATCGATGCCACCCGCGACCTGTGCGTGGCTTACAAACCCAACGTTGCCTTTTATGAGGCGCTTGGACCGAACGGCTGGTCGACGTTGCACCGAACCATTGAATACATTGGTAAACAACATCTTGTCATCGCTGACGCCAAGCGCGGCGACATCGGCAATACCAGCCGCAAATACGCAGAAGCCTTTTTCAGCCGCATGTCCTGCGATGCTATCACTGTCGCGCCATACATGGGCGAGGACAGCGTATCCCCTTTCCTCGCCTTCGACGGCAAATGGGTCGTGCTGCTGGCCCTCACGTCGAACAAAGGCAGCAGCGATTTCCAGCAGAATATTCAGGCCTCTACTGGCGGGCCGCTGTGGGAACAGGTCATGCAACGGGCGCAGGACTGGGGCACTCCCGGCAACCTGATGTTTGTAGTGGGCGCCACGCACCCGGAAGCCTTTGCACGCGTACGCGAGATCGCACCCGATCATTTTTTGCTGGTACCCGGAGTAGGCGCACAGGGTGGCGATCTGGCTGCAATTTGCCGCTACGGTCTTAACGAGGACTGCGGATTGCTGGTAAATGCAGCGCGCAGCATCCTGTATGCATCTTCGGGGACGGATTTTGCGGAAAAGGCGCGAGCGGAAGCGCGGGTTTTTGCGGA
>CALMBD010000031.1 GCA_937861115.1 uncultured Bacteroidota bacterium
TTTTGTCCTGTTGTAAATATCTGTCCGCTCTGAAGGGGTAGTTACGGCGCTGCCCTGTCCGTAGAGCGGACGGGTGTTTACAACAAGACAAGGGGACATCGGGACCTTTACCTTGAATGATTCAAGGACTTCAGCAGGTCTTCCATATTCCCTTCTGAAACGGGAATTTCAAAGTCACCGATCTTGATCTGGTGGCTTCGTATGGATTCGACTTTTGCCAGGTTGACAATAAAGGATTTGTGGACACGCAGAAAACCTTGAAGGGGGAGTTTTTCCTCGATACCCTTCAGGGTAGACTTGGTCAGGACAGGCTTCCGCATAGATGTCAGATAAATCTTGACATAATCCTTCATGCCTTCGATGTGAGTGATTTCATTTACAGCGATTTTCACAAGCGAATATTCTACGTTTACAAAAAAGAAACCGGGATGGTCTCCGATTGCGTTCGATTGTGAAGGCGGTACTGAAACAGGATTAAGTAGTGCTTGTTTTTTTCGGTGTTCGTCCAGTGCCTTGTAGGATGCCTTTGTGAAACGTTCCAGGCTGACGGGTTTCATCAGGTAGTCTATCACGTCAAGGTCGTAACTTTCCACGGCATAATTGGAATAAGCCGTTACCAGAATTGCCATCGGCTTTTCGCGGAGGCTTTGCAGGAACTTCGTGCCGGCCATTCCGGGCATCTGAATATCCAGAAACATCAGATCCACTTCGTGTGCCTGCAGGGCCTCCATCGCTTCGAAAGCATTTTTGCAACTGCGTACCAATTCCAGAAACGGAATCTGCCGGATGTTTTCTTCCAGCATTTTGCGTGCCATGCTTTCATCATCGACGGCAATACAGCGAAGTTTCATGAATAAACAAGGATGACTGTTCAGAAGTTGACGAAATATACGGCAAATTATTCTATACCGACAGCAGTTTGTCCGTGCGGCCGGCCCAGTTTCAGCCACAGTTCTACCTCAAACCAAGTATCATTTTGCACGATATCGAGCCTGTGTGCGCCCGGATATAACAATTCAAGCCGCCTGCGTACATTTTGAAGTCCGATCCCCGAACTGTTGTCCTTGTCATTTTGTGAGCCGGGTGCAATCTTGTTCCGCACCTTGAAGCGCAGTTCCCGCTCGTCGAGTTGCAGATCGATTTCGATCACCGGCCGATCGACCAGTCCCACGCCGTGTTTAAAGGCGTTTTCCACAAACGGGATCATCAGCATGGGCTCGATAGTGTGCGCCACAGGGTCGCCTTGCAGTCGTACCATTATTGCCACATCCTCTTCAAACCTGATCCTTTGCAGTTCGATGTAGTTGTTCAGATAACTGATCTCCTTTTCGAGCAGTATCTGCGCGTCGTTGCTTTCGTACAACATGTAGCGCATCAATTCGGAGAGTTTGATCGTCACCGGTTCTGCATTAGCCGATCCTGACCGGATCAGATACACGATGCTGTTGAGGATATTGAAGATAAAATGCGGGCTGATCTGTGAGCGCAGGAAGGACAATTCAGATTGCAGCCGCTCCTGTCGCTCTTCCACCCGTGCCTTTTCGCCTTCCAGCATGTACAACACCAGGGCATAACCGGTACTCACTGCCGCGACAAATAACACCGGAAACAAGGCCTTGTAGGCGTGAAACACCACACCCTTGTTGTCGGGCGCCAGCAGCCAGTTTTTCATAACACCCTGAAGTACAATAAAAAACACCGCCACGCCAAGCAGCGACACCAGGTAAACCACAATACCCCGCCTGCGCAACAGACGGGGCGCCAGCCATTCCGTATTCAGAAAAAACAGGGCAATATTGGTCAGGGAAGCGGGTAATATTTTCAAGAAAAACTGCTGTCGCCAACTGTTGTCGTTGTCGAAAGGAATGAATGGCGCTGCATACCAGATACCAAAAAAGGTAAGGATGAACAGCCAGCGGGTCAGCCGGTCGGAGGTGATATTGTTGCCGAACAGATTCATATCGGTAAAAGGCAGCAGTGGATGCCGGCCAAATATATAAGCTCCTGTCCGGCTTCAGGCGGGGTTGACGACGATGCCGGGAATTCCGGCGATATAAAGGCCGATACCGCCTGCATTTGCCTTCCCGGCGTCTGCACGGGCAAATCATCACCACATTTTCCCTTTTCATCTACTCTCACATTCCGGCAGCAAAAAAGCCTGTTACTTTGACCCGTTTCAACGCCTTCTGCGCCAAATAGCAAACAAGTTTTTTGGCTTTTGCGTGAACCATGCGCCATATTCATCCATTTCACCAGCGTTGAACACAAAATCTACTGCTTTAATATGATGAATCGAGTCCTCCGCCCCGTTTTCCTGTTTTTCGTCGCGCTGTCGGCGCCATTGCTTACAGTCGCCCAGATACAGGAATCGGGCGGAGGACCGGGCGCTGGCGTGCTCAAAGGCACCCTGGCCGATGCAACAACCCAACAGCCGCTCGCCTACGCCACCGTTACCCTGTTTTCCCTGCCAGACAGTACGGCCACCACGGGCGCCATTACAGACGAATCAGGTGCATTTGAACTGTATGCCAAACCGGGAAAATATTACCTGAGGGCCCAGTTTTTATCCTACCGCAGCGCCTACACGGGCGACATCACGCTAACCCAGAACGGCCCTGCGACCGATCTCGGTTCTATCGCGCTCGATTCCGACGCCACGATGATCGACGAGGTGGTGGTGCGCGCCGAAAAAAGCCAGGTACAGTTCGATCTCGACAAAAAGGTCTTCAACGTCGGTAAAGACCTGGCCAATCGCGGCGGATCGGCAGCCGACGTGCTCGACAATGTGCCTTCGGTGACAGTAGACGTGGAGGGCAACGTCAGCCTGCGCGGCAGTGAGAACGTGCGCATTCTGATCGACGGGAAACCCTCGGGGCTGACCAGTTTCGGCTCCAACGGACTGGAACAACTTCCTGCCAACATGATCGACCGCGTCGAGGTCATCACCAACCCGTCCGCCCGTTACGAGGCGGAGGGCATGTCGGGCATCATCAATATCGTGCTGAAAAAAGACCGTCAACAAGGCATTAACGGAACGGTGGACCTCACGGGAGGTATCCCCGACGAGCACGGCGCTTCGATTAACCTCAACCTGCGCCGCAACCGTTTCAACTTTTTTACCAACTACGGCCTGCGCTACCGCAACAGTCCGGGTGAAAACAGCCTGTACCAGGAATTTTACAGCGGCGACACGACCTTCATCACCGACCTCCGGGGCGAACGCCGGCGCAGCGGCTGGTCGAACAACCTCCGCTTCGGAGCCGATTACTTTTTTAATCCCAAAAGCACGCTCACCAGTTCGTTTTCATGGCGCCGCAGCAACCAGGACAACTACAGCCTGCTTCGCTACAACGATTTCCTGAACGACCTGTCGAACCCGACCGGTATCACCAAACGCAGCGACAATGAAAAGGAAATCGAGCCCAACCTGGAGTACTCACTGAACTACAAAAAGACCTTCGAACGCGAAGGCCACGAACTGAGCGCCGATTTCCGCTACCAGGACAACTCAGAACGCGAGACATCCGATTTCCGGGAGCAATACTTCACGGCTACGGGTGAATTGTCCGGCCAGCCCGACCTGGAGCAGCGCTCCGACAACAATGAAAGCGAGCGCAATACCATCTTCCAGGTCGACTATGTGCAGCCTTTCGGCAAAGACGGAAAATGGGAAGCAGGCCTGCGCAGCGGTCTCCGCAGCCTGCGCAATGATTTCATCGTGGAGGAATTCGCAGACAATGCCTGGCAAACGCTCCCGGGCCTGAGCAACAATGTGTTGTACGACGAAAACATCCACGCGGCATATGGCATCGTGGGTAATAAATTCGACCGTTTTTCCTGGCAGACCGGCCTGCGTATGGAACTCGCCGACGTCAAGACCGAGCTCCTGCAGACCAACGAGGT
>CALMBD010000032.1 GCA_937861115.1 uncultured Bacteroidota bacterium
AAAAGAGGCTGTCCGGACCGGTTACAGGGTACTGTCAGGCACAGGATATTTTGTCGACCCGCCGCTCGTGGCGGCCGCCTTCAAAGCCGGTCGTCAGGAAAATGCGGACCATGGCCTGGGCCAGAATTTCGGGGACGTAACGCGCCGGCAAAGCGATGACATTGGCATCGTTGTGCTGGCGTGCCAGGGCTGCGATCTCTTCCGTCCAGCACAGGGCGCATCGGATGCCCTGGTGCTTGTTGGCTGCCATCGCTACGCCGTTGCCGCTGCCACACAGCAGCACGCCGCGATCGGCTGTGCCCGCCTCGACCGCTTTGGCAACCTCGTGCGCAAAGTCCGGATAGTCCACCGAATCGAGTGAATTGGTGCCAAAATCGAGTACCATGTGGCCCTGCGATTGCAGCATAGCGATGATACCGTCTTTATAGGGGAACCCGGCGTGGTCACAACCAATTGCAATTTTCATAGAAATGATAAATCTGGTATGAAAAGGGAAACATGCGACCGGGAGGATTGTTCCTTCCTTCGCATCCGACTTTGTAGTCCGCAAAGATAGGCGTTTGCTGATTCTGGCGGGTCCGGTTTGTGATGAAGATGTATTTTGCACCCCTATTGGCGCTGTATTTTGGTCTAAAATTCTGATTTTCAAGATAATGAAAAAAACGCTGTCCTTCGTATTATTCCTCACAACCATTGCTTCCGCACTGCATGCCCAGGCGCCTGCCGGCTGGCGTTCCAAGGTTTCGCCGGATATTCTGATCGCTTTGGATAAGGGCGAGAAGCCTGATTTTATCGTTATTTTTAACGAACAGGCCGATGTCAGTGGAGCCAAACGTTTAAAAACAAAATCGGAAAAAGCCCGCTTCGTTTACCAACGCGTGACGGAAACTGCCGCCCGCGCCCAGGCGAATGCCACCCGGATTGTCAGGGCAAGCCAGGCTTCTGTCAACAGCCTGCCGCTCGTCAATGCCATGGCGGTGGAGGGTGCGGATGTATCGCTCGCCCGTCAACTTGCCGAACTGCCGGAGGTAACATGGCTGGGCGCCGACCCCTGGGTGAAGTTTTCCGGACCCGTCGACAGTAAACCCGATGCGCCTGCCGAACGCAGCGTACTGGAATGGGGCCTTGAAAAGATCAATGCGCCCGCCGTTTGGGCCCTGGGCTATACCGGTCAGGGCATTACGATCGGCGGCGCCGACACCGGCTATGAATGGTGGCACCCGGTACTGAAAACACACTACCGGGGCTGGACGGGCGATTCCGCCACCACTGTCCACCTGTACAACTGGCACGATGCCATACATGAACTCAACCCGCTCAACGGCGACACGACCAGCAATCCCTTTAACAACCCCTGCGGCCTCAACGCCACAGCGCCCTGCGACGACCACAACCACGGCACCCATACGATGGGAACGATGGTCGGCGACGACGGACTGGGCAACCAGACCGGTGTCGCTCCGGGTGCAAAATGGGTGGGATGTCGCAATATGGAACGCGGCTGGGGCAAGCCTTCTTCCTATCTTGAATGCTTCGAATGGTTCCTGGCGCCTACCGATTTCAACGGACTGAACCCCGATACCGACAAATCGCCGCACGTGATCAACAATTCCTGGTACTGCGCCACTTTCGAAGGCTGTACGGACCTGTCTGTCAATGAATTGCTGCATACGGCAGTCATCAACCTGAAGGCAGCCGGCGTCGTGGTTGTGGTCAGCAACGGCAATGACGGGGGAACCTGTGCCACCACCAGCAACCCGCCCGCATATTTTGAGGAAAGTTTCAGCGTGGGCGCCACGCGCAGCAACGACACCATCGCAGGCTTCAGCAGCCGCGGACCGGTATTTATCGACAACAGCCTGCGTGTCAAGCCCAACGTGTGCGCGCCGGGCGTTGACGTCCGTTCCAGCATACGCGAGGGTAAATACGCCTATTTTTCGGGCACAAGTATGGCCGGGCCTCATGTGGCCGGTATGGTAGCCCTCATGCTGTCGGCGAACCCCGATCTGGCAGGCGATGTGGCAGCCATCGAGACCATCATTGAAGAATCCGCTGTTTACCTCGCCGATACGCTCGATTGTGCTCCCAACAGTCCGGGCGCGGCGCGACCGAACCACGCGTACGGCTGGGGCCGGATTGATGCCGTGGCTGCCGTGAATGCCGCACTGGCCTACGCCCCCGTACCGGTGACCGAGGCAGCCGGACCCGAAGCGGGTGTGTTCCCCAATCCTGTGACGGAAGACGTGTTGTTCGACCTCAAAAACGTTGAAGGCAAGGCCGTACTGGAGATATTCAATGCCGGCGGGCAGATTGTTCTTGCCAAAAACTGGACGGCCCGGCAACGCGAACTGTTGCCGGTTTCCCTGAAGGACCAGCCTGAAGGGGTGTATTTCTGGCAAATCAGGGCCTCGAATGGCGTGGTGTCGGGGCGGATCGTGAAACAGTAACAGGCATTCTTGCGAGTGAGACGCTGAAGGGCTTCTGGTTTGCCGGCACCTGGAATCTACAGGCCCCTTCAGGGTCTCACTCAGCAAAACCCCTGCACCCTAACAACCCGTAACCTGCAACCCATAACCC
>CALMBD010000033.1 GCA_937861115.1 uncultured Bacteroidota bacterium
CAATGCAAGCAATTTAAAGCCGCACCAGTTTCCCCGTCGCCACCACCTGTCCGTCGCTGCGCAACTCATAGAAGTATACGCCGGGTTGCAGGTGCCCTACCTGTATACTGCCGGTATTGCCGCTAAATGTCTCGTTTAATACGGCGTTGCCCAGAGGGGTGAAAAGGGTCATGCTTTGGCTGCCTGTGTTACCGGGCACTCCTTCTACTTTCACGGTTATGGAATAGGTCGCCGGATTGGGCGCTATGTTTACCCGGACGCCCGGTTTTTGAGGGGAGTACGTGTCGACAATAATGAAGTCTTCGCCGATGGTATGAAAGGTGGTATTGGTGACCACCGGTGCATTGAAATCGAAATAGATATGTGCCTTGTTTTCAATGACTGTCCCGATCGAAATGTCTTTGCGCTGTGCAACCCTGAACTTGGCAAACCCCTGCGATGCCGCCCAGTCGGCATTACTGTCGGGCAGGTTAATGTTCTGGAACCGGAACACCACCACGCCGTTGCCCTCAATATCCCAATCGTATGGATGGCTGGATGCGCCGGGCCGCAAGGAGGTCGGGTCGAGCCACTGTACCGGTATGGTATCCCGGATCTCCACATTGATGGCCGGCGCGGTTCCGGTATTCTGAAAGCGGATCATGTACTCGATATCGGTGTTCTGTTTCAGATAGTGTTCGTCGCCGTACCCGATCGGAAAGCCCTGCTTGTCGTTTGGATCATAAGAATTGGTGCTTTCCAGGCAAAAAACATCGAGCCAGGGGTCCTCGTCGCCAAGCGGGTACTGGTTGACAAAACCCAGACTGATATTATTGCTGCCACAGCCTTCCACCCAGGCCACCGGCATGCCCAGTCCCGGGAATCCGGGCGCCTGATCTGCTTCAAGCCGGTAAAAAGAGCCGTTGGCAGGAAAGGTGACCTCCTGTGATGCGCTCGCAAGGAGTTGGAATGAACCGCCTTGCATCAGCAGCACGTTGTCTTCGATCACGATATAATCCAGCGGAATACTCATGTCGCCCATGCCCGTATTGGTGATGATAAAGGTCACGGTCGAGTCGCTGCAGGTTGCCGTCACCTCAATCTGAGAGCCGTCCCAGTTGCCACCCGCCGATCCGCAGGTAGTATCGGGAAAGGCATGCGCTTCCACGCAATAGGTAGTGCCGACCGCATCGTCGCATGGTACGTGTACAAAAATGACTATTTCACCGCACTGCTCGGAGGCGATATTTCCAAGGTCAAAGGTGTATATGTTGCCGTTTACAGCGCTCCAGGGAATATTTGAACCGATCACCTCCAGTGCCGGATCGACCGTCACGTTTAAACTGGCATCAGATGCGGCTACCGCGCCGATATTGCAATAATTGATGTGGTAATCGGCATTGAAACAAGGGCGCAACCCCTGGACGGCCACATCGACGTCGATGATCGGACAGGGAGGCAGCGAGTCGCAGTGCACGCCAAAACTGGCTTCGTACGAATTGCTGTTGGCAAAATTTATACTAAAGGCATCGAAACAGGTAGGTACACAGTTCAACCCGTCGCCCGACGGACCGGCTATGGAAAATATACCGGTGGCCGTATTATCAATTCCGGTAAGGACTGACTGCGGCAGGACAAAATAGCCGTTTGAATCCGTGGCGGTGGAAAATGACTGACCGGCGCCCTGGTTGAAAAAAGTGGCCAGAATCGTCCAGCCCGGATAACCTGTTTCAAAGGAATCGCGGATGCAGTCGCCATCGATGTCTTCAAACACATATCCGTAAATGCTGTCGACCTGCTGGACCAGATAGGAAGCGGCAAAGTCGATACCGGAAAGCGTATCGGGCGCCTGTACCGTTGCGGTAAGGGTGTCCGGGCAAAAATCCCAGGCGTTGTTGGGTTTATTTACAATGATCTGATAGGTTCCCGGATTAAGCCCCATCGTGTAATTACCGCTTGAATCGGTTGTTGCTGCATTCACAGGCGCGCCGTTCTGCCATGCAATAACATTGAGTCCGGCAGTAAGGCTATCGGTGTCACCAAGGCAGTCGCCGTCTAAATCGTAAGACAGTTGCCCGCTAATACCCGACTCAAAACTGATTCCGGTACTGCCGATCCGTACAGCATAGGGCACCCGCCGCTGGCTGCCGGGCATAAGTGCGCGGGCGCCCCCGAACAGGCACCCGTCGTCGATTGTCGGGATTATATGTACCGAAGTGGTGTTGAAGTAACCCACGCCGAATATTTTCTGGAAAATGGTATTGCCGTCCAGGTCGAGTCGTTGTAGCAATGTCTGCCGGTAATTGGAATTGTCACTGTTGGTCATCCAGTACCCGTCACCGGCAGTTGTAACGGATAATTCACCCGGGCCGACAGGAATAACCGGACTGGCTTGTCCGGGATAAAATTTTTGCCACAGTATATTCCCCTGTTCGTCGAGTTTAATAACCATGGCCGTGCTATTCCGGGAGGCTGAAAGCAGGTAACCGCCATCAGGCGCCGCTACGATACTCCGGCATTTCAAATTGGCGCCGATCGAATCTTCGATGGTTTTTTCCCACAGCAGACTGTTGCCCGATGCATCAATCTTGACAATACTGATGATATCACTTTGTGCCGGGAAGTTTCCCGAGCGGTTGGCAGTCACGACAAAACTTCCGTCGGATGTTACCACAGCATCTTCAACAAACAAATTTGGAGTCCCCCAGGTGAAAAAACCAATGTCGGCACCGCCTGGACTGCATCCGACGAGATAGCCTGTGGTCAGGGCATCCACAACATCAAAGGGGTATGATTCTCCGGTGATCCAGTAGCCCTGGGCATTTTCCATTAACCGGTGTCCCGGGATGTTTGAACCTATTGTCACGGGGTCAAACGTCTTGTTGAAAATGACGTTGAACTGCTCGTCCAGTTTTAAAAGATGCTGGGTAACAACACCTGGCAGACCGCTGATCGTGCTAAAAGCAACAGCGTAGTTACCGTCGGAGGTAGCGATCATGTCCTGGACAAACTCGGAAGAGCCGAAATCGTATTGACGTATCCATTCCCTGACACCGTTCTCCGCAATTTTCACGATATAGAAATTCGCCTGTCCTATAGTCGTTAACTGATCTGCTGCCAACAGCAAATAGCCGCTATCGGGCGCAGGGATGATCTTTATGATGCCGGCGCCGTTGTCGGCGTTAACATCGTTGTAGATACGCTCCCAGCCCTGGGCATTGGCTCCGAAAGCCGGGAGGAGTGTGAAAATGGCGAATACAATGATTTTGATCGTGTTCATATGCTACGGGAATTTTTTTTGGATCATTAGCGTCATCAGGACGGTACAAAAGTGCTGCATTGATATGCCGGAAAAAACAACAATTTAGTATGTTTGTCAAAAGGTAAAACCGTTTAAAATTGATTTAAGTGGCTGACAATAAATTAATTGAATTGTTTAAAGTACTGACCGGCCCTGAAAAACGCGCTTGCACGGTTTTTTTGCAAAGCCCATTTTTCAACAACCGGGATGATGTATCGCGTCTTTGGGCATGGCTGTTGTCAGGCAAGGGAGGTCTTTCCAGCCCCCAAAAGGCATTTGCCTGGGTTTACCCTGATACGCCGTTCGACGAGTCGCAATGGCGCCACGTTCAATCCTTCTTGTTGCAGCAAATAGAGCACTTTCTTGCCCGGCGTGCGATGGAACTCACGCCAGTCGCCGCCGATCTGCACCTGGCCGAAGTGTACCGCAACAACGGTCTGGACAAGCATCTTGGCCATGTATTCCGGCGCGCCGGCGAGCGACTCGACAGGATGCCGCGCGACAACGAGTATTATCACCTGCTGTACCGTCTGGAGTGGGAAAAATACGCCGCTGTGGAATCGCAGACCCGCTCCCGCGACAACAACCTCGCCGTAGTAAGCCGCGCCCTCGACACCTTCCTCATTGGGTCCAAACTGCGGTTGGCTTGCCTCATGGAGTCGCACAAGGCAGTTTTCAAGGTGGATTACGATACTGCTTTATTGAAAATCCTGCTCGATCATGTCCTTCAAACCGATCTGCTCCAGGTGCCTGTCATTGCCTTGTATTTCCATTGTTACAGGGCATTGACGGAGGGAAGCGAGGACGATTTCCGGCAGTTCAGGAGCGAATTCGAGAACCAGAGCCAATCGCTCCCGCCGGATGAAAGCCGCACTTTGCTGCTTTTATCAGTCAATTATTGCATCCGCAGGCTCAACACCGGCGAAAGCAGGTATATCCGGGAGGCTTTCGACCTGTATCGCATCGGACTGGATACCAGGGTACTGATCGAACACGGCAGGCTGGGGCGTTTCGCTTTTAAAAACATCGTGGCCCTGGGACTGCGCCTGGAAGCGTTTGAATGGGTGGAAAATTTCATCCGGCAATTTGCGCCGTTGCTGGAAGAAAAATACCGCGCTGCCCACCGCGACTACAACCTGGCCAAGATGTACTACGCCAGGAAGGATTACGGGAGAGCGATGCCGCTGCTGGCCCGGGTGGACGAGAACGACCTGCTGCTCAACCTCGACAGCCGTATTATGCTCCTGAAAATGTACTACGAAACCGGCGAGTGGGATGCCCTTGATGCCCTGTTGTCGAGTTTTAAAATACTCCTGCTGCGCAAAAAGAAAGTCATCGGGTACCATTCGGCCAATTACCTGAGTACCCTGCGTTTTATTCACAAACTAACCCGGCTCAACCTGAATGACAAAAAAGCAGTCGGCGACTTCAGGTCAGCCGTGGCGCGCGATAAAACAGTGATTGAGAAGGAATGGCTGCTGGAGATCGCCGGGGTATGAAAATCGTTCCGGGAATTATGCTTCCAGCCGAACCTCCATTTTGGCCTTCCATTCCTGTTCGGGTTGCAACACAACCAGTCCCTGGCCATTGTTGAAGGCGTCGACGTTGCAACTCATGGGCTCCAGTGCAACACTTTCGCGGTGGGGCGGGGTGAACACCTGGAAAAAGGGGAACTGCCGGCTGCCGGCCTTCACGGCAATACGGCGGCCATCGCCCTCCAGCACCATTTTATAGCTGCCTGCCGTTTTGGTGCATTGAAAGCAGTTGTCCAGCGCAGTTTTTCCCACTGCTTTTTTTCGCTTGAAATCGTCGAATACATGGCGCACGCCGGTCGGGATCATGCGTTCGTGTATGGCGACCATTTCACAGGCCGGCAATTGGAGCTGGTGTTTGTCGGCAACATCGGCGAGGCGAAAATAGGGATGCCAGCCGAAGCCGACGGGGATGGCCTGGTCGTGCAGGTTTTTGCAGGCCGTTTCAAGGGTGAAGGTTCCGTTGTCGTGGATCATAAACTCCACCTCCAGCATAAAAGGAAACGGGTAATACGGCCTTTCGCCTTCATAGGTATAGCTGCAGAGGATGCTGGCGTGGTCTTTTGCCAGAAAGACATATTCGACCTCAAACGCCTCATCGCGCACAAATCCGTGGATGGCATTGTCGGTTGCGGCGTTGTTGAGTGGAAACTGGTACTGCCGGCCAAGCCATTCGTATTTCCCCCGGTCGAGGCGATTGGGAAAAGGAAAGAGCAGCACGCTTTTTCCCCATTTGGCGGCCTCCAGTTCTTCCGGTGTGGTATAGCCGTCGAGGATATTTTGTCCGGAGAAACGAATATCGAGCACATTGGCGCCGCGTTCGGGCGCCACACTGAAGCTGTTGCCGTTGGCAGGGTTAAACAAGGTAAATCGTGTGTATTTGCCGAAGGCTTCTTTTTTTAGTTCATACATGGGAAAAGCGCAGTATTGAGTTTCAAGGTGCAAATGTGGTGAAAACAAACGTTCTCCGGCAAAAAAATGGACCGCCCCGATCCCGGAGCGGCCCAATCCATTCACTTTTATCTGTACAGGAAGGAAATGCGCCTTGCCTGTAATTGTACAATTAGCGCTGCAACACGACGCGGCGTACGGCGGTTTCGCCGTCAACCGTTACGCGCAGGATGTAGGTTCCGTTGGCAAAGCCGGTCAGGTCGAGCGTTTGGCTCAATCCGTTCACCTTGCCCGCGTTGAGGGAATGTACCGATTGGCCGAGCGTGTTCAGTATTTCAACACGAACGTCGGCAGACTTGCTCAGTTCGAGACCGAGCAAAGCGGTATTCGGCGTCGGGTTCGGACTGATGGTCAGCGATTTAACCGATTCTGGGTCTTTCACCGAGGTAGTTACGGAAACCGTTACGGTAATATCGTCGACACAACCCGTGAGATCGGATATCGTAGCCACGTAAGTCCCTCCAGTAAGTCCGGTCGGATCTGCTGCCATGGAAGTAAAGCCGTTCGGGCCGGTCCAGGATACGTTGAAGGCCGTTGGGTCCATCAGGAGATCCGTGAGACCTCCGCTGACGGTAAGGTCAATGGAACCGTTGTTGCCCGGAGGGTTGGTTTCCTGCGTAAAGGTAGCGGTACCGACGAGTGGCGCGAGTGCCGGCAGCAACACGAGTTGCTGCGAAGTACCGACGAAGTAGCATGCATTACTGATGTCCAGTTGGTTCATGAATGCAGCGTCAGCCGGAAAAGAGTCCACAGCACCGGCCACTACCACCGGAGTGAAGTACCAGACCGCGTTTTGCGGCAGCAAGGTTCCGTTGTTGAGGAAGTTGGGTGCGTAAACCGAAGGTACTACGCTGAAGTTGCCCACATAAGTGGCTTCCGTAGGCGGCCAGGCGCCGGAAGTAAGCGGCGCAGTGGAGATCGCCCATCCCATACCGTATACCGGGCCTATGTTAGGCAGGATGAACGTCGAGTTGTTGATCGTGAAGCTGGCCCCTGTTGCATCTGCGTTGCAGATAAAGCCGCTGTTGGCAATGGAGTAGGTGCCCACGGCGCCTTCGGCGCAGGAGATACTGGGAATACGCGTGATTTCGATACAGAACTGTCCGTCGGCAATAAAGCCCTGCGACAAATCCGACCAGCCGTCGATCAACAGATAGTATTCGGTTCCGTTGGTCGTTTCGATATCGAGTGCCGAGCGGAAATCGTCTGCCGTGGAAAGGTCATCGTTGCAATCCAGCAGGGTGAAGTTGCCGCATTCGCCAGTATAAAGCGCCATTTGCGTATCGCCGTCGTCGATGTAATCCGTTGCATTGCACGGTACCGTCTCGACGTGGTAAGTGTCGCCGTCGCCGGTGAAGGTGTACCACATGGAGCCGTTGATGACGGGCGAACTGTTCGGGAATCCGTCGAGCCAGCAATCGGGTGGCGTCGGGTCGCCGGCATCAAAAGTTGCATTCGTGTTGTCGTACAGTCCGGTCAGTTGCGGTACGTTGGGTGTCTGGCCCATGTACAGCGACAGGTCGACGGCCGCATCGCAGTTATCGACATTGTATACGACTGCCGGCAGTTCCACATACTCTACATCGTCGACATAGAATGTGCTGATGTTGTTGGTGCCGAAAAAGTCGACGCCGCCCAGATTGCGGGTATAGGCGGCCTTTTTGACGAAGTTGCCGTTGACGTAATAGGTGGCGATGTTGTTGTCGAGGTCGAAAACGTGTTTGCACTCAAACCACTGGTTGTAGGGGAAGGTGAAAGTAGCCAGCGATACATTGTTCCCATCGGTGATTTCACCTTCGCCGTTGTTGTTGAAAAAGTGGTTGAGGTTCCAGTCGCCGTTGCCGCCGTTGCCGATAGGCACGGACTGCTGGATGTTGTAGTAGCCGTTTTTGCCGGCCGGTACGTAAATATTGAACTTGAGTTCGTATTTGCCCGTGCTTTTATTGCCCAGATTCAGGACAACATCCTGCGGGCCGCCATTGGCGGCAGTACTGACGATCTTGAGCGAATTAGGCGCCGTATTGGCCTGCTCCGTGCTTACGATGCCATCTTCGGCTCCGCCTTCGGTGCCGCTCCAGGTGGTCCAGTGGGGGGCTTGCGGGCCCAGTTTTATAGCAGCATTATAGGTATCGAGGTTGTCGCAGATGATTGACATGGGATTCTGGTCGCAGGGAACCGGGCCGCTCACGCTTTCCAGCTGGATGTCGTCTACTTTCCAGGAGTATTCGTAATTGCCCGTCCAGCGGAACTGAAGCATTACCGCGGCCTGGCCGTCAGCCTCCGGAATATCGATACTGATCGAGCCGTTGAACATTTGATCGGCCGGAAAGCCTGCAAGCAAGATATGCTCGGTCCAGGTTGTGCCGCCGTCGGTGCTGACATTCAGCGTGGCCACTGCAGTAGGAGTAAAGTGCGCATATTGCGCCCAGAAGGTAATCGTGGTATTGGTTGAAGCGGAACAATCGATCGAAGGACCGGTAAGTGTCACATCGTGATCGAACTCTCCGTTGGTATCAGAGTCGAACAGGAAAAAGCCGTCTGCAGCTGTTGGAGCGGCAAAGTCCGGCGTGCCGAAGGTGGCCAGACTGGGGTCGTTTTGCCAGGCCCACACTTCCGTGCCGCCGTTGGTGCCGCCGTTGGTCCAGTTGGCTTCAGCAGCAGCCTGGTTAGAGAATGATTCGGTCCAGAAGACCTGGGAAAATGCGGTTTGAAGTCCAAAGGCCAGAAGAATGAGCATCAGGCCGCTTCTGAAAGCAGTTGATTTTGGCATAAAGCAAATGATTTGGTTAACAGTAGTATGCGAATATTGCACTGACAATATTCAAAAAAGAAACTGTCTCGGGCTGCATTCGCAGGCGATTTTTTGTTCATCATGTAGTCAGCGCAACAATTATTCTTGCTAACATGATGATAACCAAATCATTAAACCAGATGTTTTTTAAGACGCCGGCTGCAACTACACATTGAGGTAGTTCATCAGCGAGTCGTATCGCTCGCGCAATCCGTCGGCGTGCTCTATCTCGCCGAAGGTTTCCTTTACGGTGTATTCGTGGCGTTCGAGCGAGGCAATCACCCTGCCGAGGTCGTTGCGGTTTAGTTTCAAGGTAACCTCAACCTCTTCCGGGTCGGGAGTGGACGTAACAAAGGCGCTGAGGATACGCACGTTCTCTTCTTCCACAATTCGGGCGATATTGGCCAGGGAGTAGTCGCGCCGGTTCATTTCCAGCAACAGTACCGCGCCAGGCTCGGTGAAGGAGCCCGTATGGGCAAAAAAGCGCAGAAGGTCGTTCTGGGAAATAAGGCCCAGGTATTTGCCCTGGTCATCCGTGACAGGAATAACGGTCAGGCGGTTTTCGCCCATAACGCGCATTACTTCGAATATGTGCTCATTTTCACGCACGGAAAAGCCGCGCAGCAGCGAGAAATCGTACAAACCGATCGGTTCGTAGAGTTTATGGTTGAAAATGTCTTCTTCGGAAAGCAGACCCACCAGTTTGCCCTCGTTTATCACGGGAAGGTGTTTCACGTGATAATCGCTGAGCAGGTGGAAGGCATCGCGGCCGGTCTGTTCGATCGACAATGCCGGAATATCAAGTGCGATTAAAGATTTAGCAGTCATGACAGAACGGGATTAGGGTTGTGGATAAATCGAGCGTTGCAAACAAAACATTGAAACGCCCTTTTAGTTAGTATAGACGCTAAAAAAAGCCCGTCGGCACAAATATGGGTGAATTTTTTTTCAAAAAAAGCCCAATTTTCACATATAGGTTAAGTTTGTGTCCGAATTAACTATGAATATCCGTATTTCTCTCACATTGGTACTCGGGCTTTTGATGCTCCACTTCACGGTGCTTGCCCCGGCGGCAACCGGAGATGTAAATCGCCCACTCCCGGATTACAATCCGCTGGATTCGACCATTTTCATGGAAAAACAGCAGGTTGCAGTACAGGAAGCGACACTTGGTGCCAAAACGCTGGCCGTGGCCAAATCGTTCCTCGGCGCGCCTTACGTAACCGGAACGCTGGAGGGAAATGCACGGGAACAACTGGTGGTGAACCTTCGGCAACTCGACTGCTGGACCCTGGTGGAATGCAGCCTCGCCATCGCTCAGACTGGCGACGGGATGTTCGACGACTATCTATCCCGGCTCCGGCAACTCCGGTACTGGGGTGGCACCATCGATGGCTACGGATCGCGTATCCACTACTTTACCGGCTGGCTCCTGCAGGCGGAAAAAAGCGAAGTGCTTAGCGATTTAACCCGCGATCTGGGCGGTATCCCGTACCGGAAAAAAGTAAATTATATCTCCGCCCGGCCTGCGAAATACCCCAGGATCAATAAACCGGAAACCCTACGGGCACTTGTTGCCGCTGAAAAACGCATTAACGCACACGAGTGGTTCTATATTCCACAAGCCAAAATTAATGCGATAGAGCAACAGATCGAAGACGGCGATATCATACTGCTGACCTCTGCAAAACGCGACCTCGATATCGCGCACCAGGGATTTGCCGTGCGTCAGAACGGACATGTCCATCTGCTACACGCGTCTTCCCTGTCGAAGAAAGTCATTATTTCGAAGCAGCCGCTGGCGCAATACGTGCTTGCCCAGAAGGGTCAAACGGGCATCATGATCGCCAGAATAAAATCGGGGTCGGATTGAAATGGAGATTTAGATCGTGTTCTGGAATTTATTCCCGCGCACGTTCTTACAGTTGATTTTTAATAATCTTGTCACAGACTTAAATTGCATTGTTTTGACACTACTTTTTCGGGGCCTTTTCCCATGCTTGCTGGCACTTGTAGCCACCGCGCTGTTCGGCCAAACGACTTACCTGCATTGTGGCAGGATCATTCCCATCACGGGTGAGCCACAGACGGAAGTTACTCTTGTCGTCGAAGGCAACAAAATTGCCCGTATCGAAAAAGGCTATCTGTCCGCCGCATCCGGCGCAGAAGTAATTGACCTCAAGGGTAAAACCGTGCTTCCGGGACTGATTGACCTGCACGTACACATCGAATCGGAACAAAGCCGAAGTTCGTACAACGAAAGATATACCTTCAATCCGGCAGATATTGCTTTTCGCGCCGCCGTTTATGCACAACGCACGCTTAATGCGGGCTTTACCACAGTGCGCGACCTGGGCGGCACTGGTGTCAACATTGCCCTGCGCAATGCCATCAACAGCGGCTGGGCATCCGGACCGCGCATCATAACAGTGGGCAAAGCCCTGAGTATCACCGGCGGGCACGGCGACCCCACCACCGGCGCACGCTGGGACCTGTTTGATCCGCCCCTCGGCGCGGAAGACGGCATCGCCGACGGCCCCGACGCCTGCCGCACTGCCGTGCGCACCCAGATCAAACGCGGCGCCGACTGGATCAAAGTGTGCGCTACGGGCGGTGTGCTCAGCCTGGCCCGCGATGGAAGGTTGCCCCATTATGCCGAGGATGAACTCACCACTATCGTGAAAACGGCCCGTGACCTGGGCGTAGACGTGGCAGCCCACGCCCACGGCGATGAAGGTATGCGCCGTGCCGTGGAAGCCGGCGTCATGACCATCGAACACGGCACTTTCATGAGTGAGGCCACCATGGATGCCATGATCAAACACGGTACCTGGTATGTGCCTACCCTTACGGCAGGCAGCGCCGTCAGTGACAGCGCCAGATACGCCAAAGGATTTTTTCCGGAAGTGGTCAGGGTAAAAGCCCTGGAAATCGGCCCTACGATACAGGAGACGTTGCGCAAGGCTTACAAAAAAGGTGTGAAAATTGCCTTTGGTACGGACGCCGGCGTGTACCCGCACGGCAAAAACGCCCTCGAGTTCAAATACATGGCAGATGCAGGCATGAAAAATACCGACATCCTGCGCTCCGCTACACTCGACGCGGCCACCGTACTCCGCATGAACGACCGCATCGGGACCATCGAGCCTGGCAAACTGGCCGACCTCATCGCCGTCGAAGGAAACCCGCTCGACGATATCAGCGCCATGCAACGGATTGTTTTTGTCATGAAAGACGGGGTGAAAGTGAGACAGTAGGCAGTTCAACCTGGCAGACCTCAACCCATATCTATGTATCTGACCAACCGTTTTTTCTGGCTATTCGGCAGTATCGCGGCGTTTTTTGCGCTGGCATATCCTTTCGGCATATTGTTTCCGCTGGCGAAAACATTGTTCGTTGCGGCGCTGGCCCTGACGGCTACTGATATGGTGTTGTTATTCCGGCGCAAACCGGCGCTGCAATGCAAGCGGATACTACACCCTGTTTTTTCGCTGAGCGACCCCAATCCGGTCAGGTTATATATTGAAAATCAGGGAAACCTGCACCTGAACGTTTCGGTTACCGACGAGTTGCCCGTACAGTTTCAACGCCGCGATTTTGACATAAAAATATCCCTGCCCCCTTTTAAACCATTTGTCGCCGAACACGAACTGACGCCGTTGTCGCGCGGTGTTTATGCCTTTGGCAATATCAATGTTTTTGCGACAACCCGGATCGGGCTGGTCGAACGACGCCTCGTTTTCCCACAGCCGGAAGAGGTATCGGTGTATCCTTCGATTATCCAGATGAAGCGATACGAACTGCGGGCCATGCGGCACATTGCCCATGAAACGGGGATCAAGAAAATGCGCCGCATCGGCCACTCCTACGAGTTCGAGCAGATCAAAAACTACGTTCAGGGCGACGATTACAGGAGTGTCAACTGGAAGGCTTCGAGTCGCCGCGCGGCACTGATGGTAAATCAGTATGAAGACGAGCGCAGTCAACAGGTATATTGCATCGTGGACAAAAGCAGGGCCATGAAGATGCCGTTCGAGGGTTTGAGTCTGATGGATTATGCCATCAATACGACCCTGGCGATCAGCAATATCATTCTTAAAAAGCAGGACAAGGCTGGATTACTCACTTTTTCCGACGTAATCGGCGCCACCCTCAAGGCAGAACGCGATACGGGACAGTTGACCCGAATCCTCGAATCCCTGTACCGTGAAAAGGAGCGCTCCGGCGAATCGAATTACGAACTGCTTTACGAAGCCGTGCGGCGGCTCATCGGCGCGCGCTCCCTGTTGTTGCTGTTCACCAATTTTGAAAGCACCTATGCCCTGGAGCGCGCGCTGCCCACCTTGCGCCGCCTCAACCGTTTCCACCTGCTGGTCGTCGTGTTTTTTGAAAATACCGAGATACGCAGGCTGGCACAGGAAGAAGTGGATACAACTGCCGACATATACCGCCAGACGGTGGCAAGGCAGTTTTTGCAGGAAAAAAAGGAAATGGTGTATAAACTGCGCCAATACGGCATACAGGCCATCCTCACCAAGCCGCAGGACCTGACGCTGAATACGATTAACAAATACCTGGAGTTAAAGTCGAGGGGGCTGATTTAGGCAACTGCCCCGGTTGGTTTCCGGCGCCATCATGGAAGCGTCTTCTCAATCCGTCATGTGCCACCACCAGATTTATAACTGCTCACACTCCGACCTGTTCTGCGATCAGCGGTACGTACAATTCCCCGTTCAGTACATTTCTGGAAATCACAATGCGTTGTACCTCAGAAGTGCCCTCGTATATCTGGGTGATTTTGGCGTCGCGCATGAGGCGTTCGACGTGGTACTCCTTCACAAAACCGTAGCCACCGTGTATCTGTACCGCCTCGACAGTGTGGCGCATAGCGACCTCGGAAGCGAAGAGTTTGGCCATGGCAGCGGCCTGGGAGTAATCCTGTCCGTGGTCTTTCATAACGGCGGCGCGGTAAACCAGCAACCGGGCGGCTTCAATTTCCGTCGCCATATCGGCGATCTTGAACGCAATGGCCTGGTGCTGACTGATAGGCTTACCAAAGGCGCTCCGCTCCTTGGAATATGCTACGGAAAGTTCGTAAGCCCCTGCAGCAATACCCAACGCTTGAGATGCAATGCCGATGCGGCCGCCCGAAAGGGTTTGCATGGCAAACTTGAAACCGAAACCATCTTCGCCGATGCGGTTTTCTTTCGGAACTCTCACATCGTTATACATGATCGAAGTGGTATCTGAAGAACGGATACCAAGTTTGTCTTCCTTGGCGCCGATAGTTACCCCCGGCCAACCGGCCTCTACAATCAGGCAGTTGATGCCGCGGTGCCCCTTTTCCACATGGGTCTGTGCCATGACGAGGTGGAGTTTGGAAGTGGCGCCATTGGTGATCCAGTTTTTGGTGCCGTTGAGCAGGTAGTGATCGCCCATGTCCACGGCGGTGGTGCGCTGG
>CALMBD010000034.1 GCA_937861115.1 uncultured Bacteroidota bacterium
AAGGCTTTTTTGACTATCTTAATCTTTCGTACACGCCTAATGATGAATGATGAATTTAATTGATAAACAATATGTTATGCGCTCTTTTTTGCCTTTTGGAGTTTTGAGAAATGTGTTGGCTGTGGTACTGGCGGGCACGCTGGGGATGGCTTCGGCGCAGACGCCCGACTCGCTGCCGCGCCGACTGCCCATCGACAGTGTTGTGCAAAACCTGAAGGAGGTTTTGATCAGCGGGCAGGGTGGCGATGCCTTATCAACGGCACATTTGCGCGGCGTCGAAAACTTTGGCATTTACAAAGGCAAAAAAACGGAGGTGGTGGCCTTGTCGGAAGTCACCGCCAATACAGCAACCAACAACCCGCGCCAGATATATGGCCGCGTGACCGGGCTGAACATCTGGGAAAGCGACGGCGCCGGACTCCAGCTGGGCATCGGAGGTCGTGGCCTGAGTCCCAACCGGACAGCCAACTTCAATACCCGGCAGAACGGTTACGACATTAGTGCCGACGCACTGGGATATCCGGAAAGTTATTACACGCCTCCAACTGAAGCCCTCGATCGCATCGAGATCGTACGCGGAGCAGCCTCCCTGCAATACGGCACGCAGTTCGGCGGGCTGCTCAACTTTCGATTCAAACGGGGGCCTGAAGACCGGAAATTTGCCTTTACCACCCGCCAAAGCGCCGGATCGTGGGGATTTTTCGGCACCTTCAACAGCATCGGCGGCACAGTGCTGAAGGACAAACTGAATTACTACGCCTATTTCCAATACAAACGCGGCGACGGCTACCGCCCCAACAGCAGTTTTGACTACCGCTGTGCCTATGCTTCGTTCGATTACCGCGCTACCTCGAAACTGGCGCTTCGACTTGACCTCACGCGAATGGATTACCTGGCCCATCAGCCCGGCGGCCTGACGGATAAACTGTTCCAGGACAACCCGCGCCAGTCCGTTCGCGCGCGCAACTGGTTTCGCGTCGACTGGAACATGGCAGCATTGTCGCTGAACTATGCCGTTTCGGAAAAAACGCAAATCAATGTGCGCAATTTCGGTCTGCTCGCCACCCGCCGGTCGCTCGGCAACCTGGAGCGCATCAACGTTGCCGATTTTGGCGACAACCGTACACTTATCGACGGCAGTTTCCGCAATTTCGGCCAGGAGACACGCCTGCTGCACCAGTATGGCAACGGCGCCCTGCCGCATACGTTGTTGATCGGCTACCGGCTTTACTACGGACATTCCACCGCCCGGCAGGGCGACGGCAGCGATGGCAACGACCCCGATTTCCGGTTTCTCCACCCTGAAAACCTGGAAAACTCGGACTACGACTTCCCCAACCGCAACCAGGCCGTTTTCGTCGAGCACGTTTTAAATCTCTCGCCGAAATGGAGCCTGACGCCCGGTCTGCGATACGAACATATCACAACGCGGTCGGAGGGTTACTTTACGCAAAGGGTTCTGGACGGCGCAGGCAATGTGATCGTGGAAAACAGGATGTTCGACGACCGCAGCCGCAGCCGCGGCTTTTTGATTGGCGGGTTGGGCGCTGCGTTCAAACCACGGGAAACCCTGGAGTGCTACGCCAATTTTTCCCAGAATTACCGCGCCATCAACTTCACCGACCTTCGCATTGTGAACCCCAACTTTGTTGTCGACAGCAATATCCGCGACGAGCGGGGCTTCACTGCCGACCTGGGCATACGGGGCAATAAAGCGGGTCTGTTCCGGTATGAGATCACCGCTTTTCTCGTCTCTTACAACGGAAAGATCGGCCAGGTGCTGCGCGCCGACCAGCCCCCGTTGTACAACGATTACCGGTTCAGGGGCAATGTATCGGACGCCCGCAACCTCGGTATCGAAGCGTTTGCAGAAGTCGACCTGATGAAAATATTCAGTCCCCGCAACCCGCACACCCGTTTGACCCTTTTCCTGAATACCGCTGTTGTAGACGCCCGCTACATCAATACCGATGATCCGACGATCCGGAATAAAAAAGTAGAGATGGCCCCGCCACTGATGCTGCGCAGCGGGTTGACGTACCAAAACGGCGCTTTCCGAGGCGCCCTCCAGTATGCCTGGATTGCGCGCCATTTCTCCGATGCAACCAACGCCGTTCGCACCGCCACAGCCGTCGAGGGTGAAATACCCGGCTACGGCGTGGCCGACCTGTCGGCCTCGTACACCTGGCGCCGGCTGACGCTGGAAGCCAGTTGCAACAACCTCTTCGATGCCGGTTATTTTACCCGCCGCGCAGAGAGTTATCCGGGACCGGGTATCATTCCGGCCGATGGCAGGGGGCTGTATGTAACCCTGGCTGCGCAGTTTTAGGAGAGCCATATCACTGGTGGTGACCGGTACGCCAACAAAACGATTTCACGTATGTTTACCGCCGGTACTTTCATCCTAACTATCGCAAAGCATGTACACCGAAAGACGATACGGTTACTGGACGACCATCAAGTGGTCGCGCAAAGGGCTTTATTTCGGGGCAATTACCGGAGCGATCGCCTATCTGCTCCATGAAATTGTCGGGCACGAATGGTTTTTTGTCCCCTGGCAGCCCGTGGCCCTGGTCGGCACGGCACTCGCCTTTTATCTCGGTTTTAAAAACAACGCATCCTACGACCGGCTTTGGGAGGCCCGCAAGATATGGGGAGCCATCGTGAACGGCTCCCGGTCGTTTGCCGGCGCAGTAATCGGTTTTGTAAGCAACCTGCACGCCGTTGAAAAACACAGCGAAGCCGAACTGCACGCCATCAGACGACGCCTGATCTTCCGGCACCTGGCCTGGTTGACCAGCCTGCGTTTTCAGATGCGCACCGCCCCGTCTGGGAACATACGGAAGAGCGCCTGAGCAAGTATTTTCCCAATTTCAATACGCCTGAATTTAACAGCCGGCTGGAAAACGAACTCGAACAATTCCTTTCGGAAGAAGAGTTGAGGCAACTGGAAGGCGTAAGCAACCGCGCGACCCAGATCCTGCGCCTGCAAACGCTCGACCTGCAACGGCTCCGGGAAAAAGGACTGATCGACGATTTCCGCCATATGGAATTGCAGGGGTTTGTGTCGGCCATGTACGACGAGCAGGGCAAGTCGGAGCGCATAAAAAACTTCCCCTTCCCGCGTCAGTATGCTTCCATTCCGATGCTGCTGATCAAACTGGTGTCGATCCTGCTTCCCCTTGCGCTGATCCACGAACTGGAATCGCTCGACCCGGGCCTGATGTGGAGCGCTATCCCCTTCAATGCCATTGTCACCTGGGTATTTGTCCTGATGGAGATGATCGGCGATTACAGCGAAAACCCCTTCGAGGGCACTTACAACGACATTCCGATCTCGTCTATCAGCCGCACCATCGAGATTGACCTGAAAGAAATGCTGGGCGAAACGGATATCCCACCTGCGATCCAGGCGGTCGACGGGATGCTGATGTAGCGGGAAAGTTTGGAAGTTCAACTATTTTTAGTTTATCTTTGTTTTAAATTTAGACTAGACTAAAAATAAAATTGAACTATGCAAAATATCGCCGCCATTTGCCTGTTACTCTGTATCTTTCAAACATCATATGCCCAGGAACATATCTGTAGTGGCGTAATCAGCGATGCCTTTACCGGAGAACGGCTGCCGTTTGCCACCGTTCAAATGCTCGCACCTGAAGGCGGAGGCGTTTACAGCGATACTGCGGGGTACTTTATCCTGAAAGCGCCGCAAGGCGCCGGTAAAATAAAAATCGCCGTATCGCTGGTCGGTTATATCAGACAAACGGCAACCTTAACGGCAGGCGAAACGAACGTTCCGATCCGGCTGGTACCCGATGAAAGCGGCCTGAAAGAAGTGGTAGTAACGGGTACGATGAAAGAAATGCGCAAAGCCGACAGTCCCGTGCCGGTGGAAGTCTATTCCCCCAAATTTTTTCTGCGCAACCCTACGCCCAGCCTTTTTGACGCCGTGCAAATGGTAAATGGCGTTCGCCCCCAACTCCAGTGCAACGTCTGCAACACCGGCGACATCCACATCAACGGCATGGAAGGCCCCTATACCATGGTGCTGATAGACGGCATGCCCATCGTGAGCGGGTTGTCGACGGTATACGGGCTGAGCGGCATCCCCAACAGCGTGCTGCAGCGCATGGAGGTGGTGAAGGGCCCCGCAGCATCGCTCTACGGCTCGGAGGCAATGGGCGGCCTCATCAACATCATCACCAAAGACCCGGCGGACAAACCCGAACTCCGCCTCGACCTGAACGGCACGACTTACGGCGAACTCAACACCGACGCGGCCGGTTCGCTCAGGCTCGGCAAAGCCCGGACCCTGCTGAGTGCCAATTATTTCCACTTCACGGAACACCGGGACATCAACCACGACAACTTCACCGACGTGACGTTGCAAAAACGGTTTTCCGTATTCAACAAGTGGCGTTTCGAGCGCCCGGACAACCGTATTGCCTCCCTTGCTTTCCGCTACCTGTGGGAAGACCGCTACGGCGGCGAAATGCAATGGGAACCGCGCTGGCGCGGTACCGACAGTATTTACGGCGAAAGCATCCTGACCAACCGCTACGAGATCATCGGAAATTATCAATTGCCAATTGAAAATCAGAAAGTTATATTCAACTTTTCCTACAATCGCCACCAACAGGACAGCTATTACGGCGACGTGCCCTACCTCGCCGACCAGCGAATCGGTTTCGGTCAGTTGACCTGGGAACGCCACGTATGGCAACGCCACGATTTCCTTTTCGGCACAGGGGCGCGGTACACTTTTTACGACGACAACACACCCGTTACCGCGCAGGCAAGCGGGATGGAAAATGCCCCGCAGCGCACCTGGCTTCCCGGGGTGTTTGTGCAGGACGAGTGGACCTTCAACAAGCGCTGGAAACTGCTCTCGGGCCTGCGCTGGGATCATGATAAAAGGCATGGGAACATCCTTTCGCCACGCCTGAACCTCAAATATAACCCCGACGATGAAAACACTTTGCGGCTTTCGGCGGGCAGCGGTTTTCGCGTCGTCAACGTGTTCAGTGAAGACCATGCGGCGCTTACCGGAGGCCGGGAGGTGGTGTTCGCGGAGGCCCTGGAACCGGAGCGTACCTGGAACACGAATCTGAACTATACACGCTTTCAAAATACCTCGTTTGGATTCATCAATTTTGACGCGACGTTTTTTTACACCCATTTTTTCAATAAAATCATCGCCGACTACGATACTGACCCGGAAAAGATCATTTACCAGAACTTGAACGGCTATGCTGAAAACACGGGGTTTTCGCTCAATTCAGACTGGAATTTCACCAATGGCCTGAAAGCGATGGCAGGTTTCACCCTGATGGATGTAACCGTGGCAGAAAACGGCCGCCGCGAATGGCAAATCCACACCCCGCACTTTACAGGCAACTGGTCGCTCTCCTGCCCCGTTGCCCGGCTTAACCTGACGTTCGATTACAACGGCCACCTGACCAGCCCGATGCGGCTGCCGGTATTCCCGAACGATTACCGCCCGGAGCAGTCGCCGTGGTTCAGCATTCATAACATTCAGGCGACGTGGAGAGGGAAAAATGGCTTTGAAATTTACGGCGGCGTGAAAAATCTATTCAATTTCTACCCCCGCGAGGATGTTATCCTGCGCCCGCACGATCCGTTCGACAAAAAGGCAAACGACCCTGCCGACAATCCCGACGGCTACACCTTCGACCCTTCCTACAATTATGCGCCGGTACAGGGTCTGCGCGGATTTATGGGTGTAAGAGTGATTTTACAATGACAAATAGCGTGTTAAATTCGCCATTTTATTGTCACCTTGCAGTGTTTTATAGCGCAACCCAATCAAGCGCCGGTTTGGAAAGAATACATGCGAAAAGCGCTGGTATTGCACATATTTCTGTTGCTCTCTGCCTTTGTTGCTACTGCGCAAAAGGCGCGATTTGAGTTTTACACCACTGCCGACGGCCTGGCGGGAAATAATACTACCTCGGTCGCCCAGGATGAACTGGGGTTCATCTGGTTTATAAATGACGGCAAAATCCACCGGTACGACGGGCGCAACTTTCTGGCGTATTCGCCGCCGCCCGAATTGCAGCATACCCGCGAGCCCATGCTCGGTCTGGCCTCCTGGCAGGATTCCCTGCTACTGGTATGGAGCGAGCACCTGGCTTTTCTGTTTGATCCGAAAACAGGAAACTGGCGGGGCATCAGGATAAAAGATGGTGTCACAAAAGACGATGTTGCCCCGTTCTGGCAAAGGCTGGGAAAAAGCAGCATCGTTATCAACAGCATAAAAAGAGGCATCGGGGAAGCTACTTTATGGACATTCGGGGGCAATCAACTGGCGCCCGTTCGTTTACCCGGACACATTGCCACACTCAGATATCCCTATTATTGGTGCGATATCGACGCTTCCGGCCATACCTACCTGGCCTATCATGACACCCTCTACCAACTGGATCAATCGGGCCATGAAACCGTAACACCCATGAACAGCATTGGTACGGACTGTTACGACCTTTGCTTTCAACTCGACGAAGACGGCGCCCTGATTCTATTGGCCAACTGGCACTTTTACAGGCTTGACAAAGCCAAAAACCGGTTTGTGCCCCACCCGGCCAACCGGTTTTTGCGGGCCGGTCAGAACCACCTGCACCGCTTCATTCTGGGAAAAAACGGCAGTATCTGGGCATGCGGACAAGACAGAAACCTCATTTATTACAATGCCGAAGCGGATACGCTCTACAATTACCATGATGAACTGAAAATTTTACTTCCCAACTCCAATGATTTCAAGGGGGTATTCCAGGACAAAACCGGAATTGTGTGGATTGACACCCGACTGGGCTTGCTGAAAGTACGGCCGCAGACCTATCCTTTTGACAATTTCTTCAGCGGGCGGAATCAACTTAATGCCTATTACAGTTTCCGGGGGTTTACCGGGCATAAAGGGGGTATGCTGTACGGCGTATTTTACGACGGGATAGCGGGGTTTGATCCTGCAAAAAAGCAGGCCCCGAGGCTGTATACTTTCAAAAACATCCTCAATTTTTTCGACCTCTATGCAGCCGGGGATCATATCTGGGTAAATGGCGGGCAGCTATTCGATCCCGTATCCGGCGCATTGCGGGATGTGCCCGGTTCATTCCGTGAAAACAACGTTGGCGACAACGGTTTCTTTGCCAAAGACAGAAACGGTACCCTTTGGTGGGCATCTCACTATTTTTTATACCGCCTGGACTCCTCTGAAAACAAGTTTGAATGGATAAAAGAACTGGAGTTGCCGGAGAAGGTGTTCAATAAAACCGAAGCCCTGCATTCGGGTACAAAAAGCGGAAAACTGTTGATCAGTTTCATGGGGAAACTGCTGCAATACGACCCGAAAACCAAAATGCTCCGATCGTTCGATCCTACGGACTGGGGCTTGCCGGTTACCCGTATTACGGTCATTGAAGAAGAGCGGTCCGGGCAACTCTGGCTGGGCACCGATGCCGGTCTGGTTCATGTCAATCCCGCCAACGGCGCCGTCAGACGCTACACTGTAAGTGACGGCCTGCCCAATAATTTTATATGCGGCCTGCTGACGGAGGGCGATTCCTGTCTGTGGCTAAGCACCAATCACGGACTTTCGCGCTTCCATATCCCTACCGGGGTTTTTATCAATTTCTTTGAGGAAGACGGGCTGAGTTCCAACGAATTCAACCGCAAGTCGTATTACAAGACCCGCGATGGCCGGCTGGTTTTCGGGGGAATGCGTGGCGTAAACACCTTTTTCCCGGAGACGGTGATGCGGGCTTATCAAAACAGGTCGAAAGGCGCCCGGTTAATACTCACGGCTTTCGAATACACAGACGAACGGCGGGATACCCTGCTGCGAAAAACGCAGTTTCCG
The DNA here is from genome assembly GCA_937861115.1 of uncultured Bacteroidota bacterium. Lineage (GTDB taxonomy): Bacteria > Bacteroidota > Bacteroidia > Chitinophagales > Saprospiraceae > M3007. The sequence continues at coordinate 7,877 of CALMBD010000034.1, forward strand.
GCCAGGCCCGAAATCCATCTTTACCATTGGGACTGGTCGTACACTTTTGAATATGCCCTGACGGATTATGACAACCCGAAAGAGATCTTCTACAGTTACAAGATGGAGGGTTATAAAGACGGCTGGTCGGCGCCTTCCAAATTCAACTTTACCCGTTTCAACAGCCTGCCGGCCGGCGAGTATACTTTCCGGGTAAGGGCACGGGACAGTCAGGGGCGCTGGCGTCCGGATCAACTGGCTGTAAAAGTAGTGGTACATCCCCCCTGGTGGGCTACCTGGTGGGCCTATGTACTGTACAGCCTTATCGCAGGCATTCTGCTATATCTGTTCCGGCGCTATGAACTCAACCGTCAGACCCTTAAAACCAATCTGAAAATCGAAAAAGTAGAGGCGGAAAAACTGAAAGAACTCGACCACTTCAAAAGCCGGCTCTATACCAACCTGACCCATGAGTTCCGTACGCCGCTGACGGTCATTCTCGGCATGGTGCAGCAAATCAGGAACGAACCGGAGAAGTACCTGAATGAAGGCACCAGGCTTATTGAAACCAATGGCAAAAATCTTCTGGCCCTGATCAACCAACTGCTCGACCTGTCCAAACTGGAGAACAAATCGTTCCAGCTCCACCTGCAGCATACCGATATCGTGCCTTACCTGCGTTATGTGACCGAGTCGTACCAGACATTCGCCAATAGCAAGAACCTTTCACTCCGTTTTTTCACCACACTGGAAGCACTGGAAATGGATTTCGACGAGGAACAGATAAAGCTGGTGCTGACCAACCTGATTTCCAATGCACTTAAGTTCACACCCTCGGGTGGTGCGATCCTGGTACGGACAACTGTGGTCGACGAGCGGTTGAACGTCGAAGTACATGATACCGGTATCGGCATCGCTGAAAAGGATTTGCCGTACGTTTTCGACCGTTTTTACCAGGTGGACGGCTCGTATACACGCGAAAGTGAAGGCACGGGTATCGGTTTGGCCCATACCATGGAACTGGTGAAAATTATGGGCGGTGAAATCGGCGTGGAGAGCCCTGTTCCCGGCGGAAACGCAGGGTCTGTGTTTACCGTGCGGTTGCCGGTCACCCATAAAGCCCCGGCAAAAGACCTGACCGCAAATGGTCGGGCGACGCAGGGCTTCGCGAGTGCACTGCCGGACAAACAGACAGATGAGGCGTCTGGTTCTGACCTTCTGCGCACCCCGATACACCCTGCACTGCCCCAACTCCTGATTATTGAAGACAATCCGGACGTAGTGATCTATCTTAAATCCTGCCTAGAAGGCCTGTACCAGCTGGATGTAGCCTACAACGGCAAAATCGGCATCGAAAAAGCGCTCGAAAATATCCCCGACCTGATCGTCAGTGACGTGATGATGCCCGAAAATGACGGTTACCAGGTGTGCGACACCCTGAAAAACGACGAGCGTACCAGCCACATCCCGATCATTTTGCTGACCGCAAAAGCGGATGCCGCTTCCAGAATTACCGGTCTGAAACGCGGCGCAGATGCCTACCTGTCCAAACCCTTCGACAAGGAGGAACTGCTGGTGCGACTGGAAATGCTGGTAGAACGGCAGAAACGGATGGTAGCGCATTTTTCCAAAAACCTGCTGCATGAACCTGTACCGGCCTCAGGCGAAGCCCAAACCGAGGAGATCATCCGGGTAGAAAATGCCTTTTTGCAAAAAGTGCATCAGATCGTAGCCGAAAACTACACCGACGAGGATTTTGCGCTGCCCCAGCTCTGTCATATAATCGGCATGAGTCGCTCGCAGCTGTTCCGCAAGATGCAGGCGGTGAGCGCCACTTCCCCTTCCGATTACATCCGCTCTTACCGCCTGAATCAGGCCAAAACGCTACTCGGAACCACCTCGATGAACGTGTCCGAAGTGGCCTGGAAAGTGGGTTTTAAAGACCCCGGCCATTTCTCCAAATTGTTTCAGGAAGAATTCGGGTTTCCGCCGGGCGCAACTCGAAAGTAACCTGCACATTTTTTATGTAATTTTGGAATTCGATTCCGAAATTACATATTTTTGTCTTAAAATATTCAGATGCTGTCGCGCCAACTTGAACCCAAAGCAAGCGAACTTTTAGAAAAATTTCCACTGATTGTCATTACCGGTCCCCGGCAATCGGGCAAAACAACCCTGGCAAAAAAACTTCGCCCGGACTATAAGTATATTAACCTCGAACTTGAGGAAAACAGCGATTTTGCCCGTAACGACCCACATGGATTTTTAACCGCCCATCAGGGGGGCGTAATTTTGGACGAGGTGCAGCATGTCCCCGCTTTGTTCCCTTATCTAAAACACTACACCGACTTGCGCGGCAGGCCCGGCGAATATATCCTGACCGGTTCACAACATTTTCTCCTGCTCGAAAAAATTACCCAGTCACTGGCCGGGCGAGTTGCTTTGCTCCAATTGCTGCCTTTTTCCTTGACAGAACTGCAAAACGCCGGCCTGTCCCCTGCAACGCCGGAGGCTTTCATTCTGACGGGTGGTTATCCGCGTATTTATGACAAAAACATTGCTCCATCTGACTTTTATCCTGCCTATATACGCACCTATGTGGAGCGCGATGTACGGCAAATTGTAAACGTGACCGACCTGCGACTGTTCCGCCAATTCCTGACGGCTTGTGCCGGCCGGGCCGGGCAAACAGTCAACTTCCTGGAGTTGGGAAACGTGTTGGGTATTGATTCCAAAACGGTAAAATCCTGGACAGGCATTTTAGAAGCCAGCTTTGTCATTTTTTTACTACCACCGTTTTACCGCAATTTTGATAAGCGCATTGTTAAATCACCCAAACTCTATTTTTATGATACCGGACTGGCTTGTTCGCTCCTGAATATTCATTCGACAGAACAATTAGACGCGCACTTTGCCAAAGGCGCCTTGTTCGAAAATATGGTCATTGTAGAGCTGCTCAAACAATACCTTCACGCAGGAGCCACACCCGTTTTTTATTTCTGGAAAGACAGTAATATGCGTGAGATCGACCTGTTGATGGAAGAAGGGGCGAAACTGAAAGCCGTGGAAATCAAAGCCGGAAAAACAATCAACCCGGCATTTTTAAAAAACCTGCACGCTTTTCAAAACACAGCCGGTGCAGAGCATGTCGAACTCTTTTTGGTGTACGGCGGAGACGTCGCACAGCCACGCAGCGATTTGAAGATTTTACCCTGGAATCAGATAGCGGAGATAACCAGTGGCTGACAAATAGTTATCCTGCCGGTTTTATCCGGAGCATGCAACGAATTGACCTGTGGTTTGGACGGTATGTTCCGGGACCGAAGAGATGCCATCCGCAAAAGGCGCTGAAATGGCACACTGCAGACCTGTTTTTACGACCCGGCTATTACCTTTGGGACAAGAGAACCATTCACTCGGACAACCAAAATAAAACGAAACCCGATGGGAAAGAACATCATCATCTGCTGCGACGGCACCAGCCTCGACATCGGCGACCGGCGCTCCAATGTCGTCAAATTATATGCTGTCCTCCAAAGAGTCCCGGATCAACAGATCGTGTATTACGACCCGGGTGTGGGCACCCCCAGCACCTACAACTCGTTCATCCCGATCACTAAAAAACTGAAAAACATCCTTGGCTTGAGCTTTGGTTATGGCCTGAGTGACAATATCGTGGATGCCTACCGGTTTCTCATGCAGTGTTATGAGGAAGGCGACCAACTCTATTTCTTCGGTTTCAGTCGGGGTGCGTACACCGTCAGAGCCCTGGCAGGGCTGATCGATACCTGTGGGCTACTGCATGCCAACAGCCAGAATTTAATTCCGGAGGCCATGCGCATTTATTCAGACCGAAGTAAAAAAGACATCGCCGTTATTTTTAAACAAACCTTCAGCCGCCCCTGCACCGTTCATTTTCTCGGCCTCTGGGATACGGTCTCTTCGGTTGGATGGGTGTACAATCCGGTGACATTACAGGCTACCAGTACCAACCAGAGCGTGAAGTACGTCCGCCACGCCATTTCCATCGACGAGCGGCGGGCATTTTTCCGGCAGAACCTGTGGGGCAGGTTGAAACCTGAAGACGATCAGATCAGGCAGGATGTGAAACAAGTCTGGTTTGCCGGCGAACATTCCGATATCGGTGGCTCCTACCCGCAGGAGGAGAGCGCGCTCAGCAATATTGCGCTGGAGTGGATGCTGACGGAAGCACGGGACAAGGGCATGCTGATCGATGAAGCAAAGGCACGGGAAGCGGTTACCATAAAGATTAAAGACAAGGTTATCGACCACCCTCATTTACAGCCCCAGCACGAATCCCTCACCGGCTTTTGGTATGTTGCAGAAATATGGCTGAAGATTGTCCGGGTCAACAAAGGGAAAGATGCCAATGGTAAATCGATATGGGTATCCCGGCCCTATTTCAACCTGGGCAGGCATCGCTTTATGTCTCGCACCTACAAGAACACCTTGCACGAGTCTGTTTTGCTGAGACTGCAGGGCCGCGAAGATTACAGGCCTAAGAACCTGATGGGTATTTGCAGCGACATCAATGCCATACCCGAGCATTTCCAAATAGAAAAATGGGTGCGCCTGGTCTGATACCAGCCATACGATGGTATCGTACATCCCAGCCACTTTCAGCCACTTTTTGCTGAAAGGCATGCCTGCCTTTTTGCTTCATGCAACGAATTTACCAATAATTGCAACGAATTGACATGGGGTCAGTCCCTGTTGTCACACACCTTTGTGCAACAATTCTTCCCCGGGAACCTGGGACCAAATGAAAACAGTCATTCGACACCCAATGGCAGCAATCGGCGCTTTCCCCGCGCCGTTTGTTGCGGGGTGTACCAGCCTTTCTGCTGAGCAGCGTCGGGATGACCAGCAAAGCCAAAGTCCTGGCCTATTTGGCCAACAGCCTTACCCTCATCGGGATGTTCATGGTAGTGATGTAGCACACTGGCTGCTTTATCGGTCCGCGACCTGATCGCTGCGTTTAAATATCCAGCAGATTCGCCCAGTCGCGTGGTGTTCTGGCTTTTTCAGTCACATCTTCGAGGGTGAACGTATACGACCGCGGGTCCTGGATTTCGATGCGGGAGTAGTCGTCGCCGGACAGGTGGTAAAAGCGCCCTTCAATATCCCTTACGATGATATCCAGATGCCGGCCGGGTATATAGATCATGTCGTCGGCATCGGGCAGGGTGAAAAACAGTTTGGTGCTGCGTTCCATCACACTGACTGTGCTGGAGACGACCCTTTTCCCGTCCGGCGTCTGGAATACGGCAAGGATATAGGCAGGTTCCTTGCCCATACGGAATATCTGGTCGCAGTTGTACAGGCCAAAGTTCGTCACGCGCAGGGCGTATTGCAGGCCGTTGCGGCGTTTGCCCGAGTTGTTGGTTTCAAACTGATCGAATTGCATGTTGCGCAATTTTTCGCGCCAGGCTTTCCAGGCGTTCAGGGCCACTTTATCATCACTGGCCTGACCTTTTTTCACCAGTTCGGCAAAACGGCTGCGCATCATCGGCAGGTTGGTCTCGAAATAGGAGAACCACTCGTTGGGGGTTTTCATACACCACTCCTCCGGCGTTTGAAAAGCGGGTGTCATCAGCATGAAATGTTTCCAGGTTTGAAGGGTGTTCTCAAAGTCCGCCTGGCGCCTGGTCCGCAGTCGGTTGTATTCCCCCATTACCTTGTCGGGGTCGAAAGCGGTATTTTCCGTACTGCCGATCAGGGTGGCATAAAACTGCAACAGCCCCTGCCTACCCAGGAATGAGACATTGCAAATGGCTCCTGTTACCTGCACCACGGTGACGCGTTCCCAATAGGCTTCCAGGTCGGCCTCGGTGATCGTGCCCCTGGTGAGCGAGTCGCCGTTGACGATAAAATAGCAGTCCTTGAAAGCCTTCAGTTCCGTAAACACATTGTTCAGGTCTTCAGGAAAAAACATATCCTGCACATCGCGGTGCCGGGCGAGCCGCACCAGTCCGCGCTCCAGACCGTTTTGCAATTGAAAAGCATCCCAGTCGCCGCTTCGTTTCCGGAACCATTGCGGAACGCTCGTTTTCCCGTAAGCCAGGTCGTAGCCGGTTTGAACGGCTTCTTTCATCCAGGCCGCAGCGCTTTCATTCGACGTAACATTGGAGATCAGGGGCATGCAGTTGTTTTGTGCCAGGCCCTTGTTGTTGCGTATGGCCGTAGCCTCCGATACGGCGACGGGCTGTCCGGGTTGTGATTCATCGAAACCGAAAGCAGGGTCGGGCTGGTATTGCCATGCTCCTGCGGACTCGTCGTAATAATACAGACTGGGCCGGGTCAGGGGGTGGGTCGACGTAAAGCGCACGTCGAATCCCTCGC